>JAGQXH010000015.1 GCA_020436695.1 Lewinella sp.
AAGTGCTAAAAAAATTAGAAGCCAAAAGAGCAAAGAAACGCAAGTAATCTGGCTTGGATAACGAAAGATTTTGGTAGATAAATTTTGCCCCCTCTGTGGAAATTTTCCACGGAGGGGTTTTTAAAATAACGCGGTTCGGTGCATTACATCACCTCCCTCTGTGATCAAAATCACTTACAATAAAAAAGCATATACTTACTTTTGTAAGTAAATATTCACTAACTTTTGTAAAATTGGCAGCCATGGCTGGAAAAAATAATTTATCAGCAGGTTTCCTATCTATGGGCTTGTTCATGGCTTACGGCTTTTTGCTCATTTACCTGCGGGATTTTGCTCCCGGAAAGGAGGAATGGATTGCTCAGTACTCAGTAGGCAAGCACTTTGAATCGAGACTGGCACACGTTCACGGCAACCTGTTTGCATTTCTCAACATTGTCATTGGCTACCTTTTGGTACATTTTAATAACCGTATCGGGAATATTAAAACAATCTCTTGGCTTGCTCTTGCAGGTATGCTGATGCCGCTTGGCATTCTTGCGGAGGTTTATTTTGGTGCGCCTCCCATATTTGTCCTTATCGGAGCAATTACCATGACCATTGCCGTTATTTGGCTGGGTGTTTCTTTTTCCAAATTGAAACCAGCCAGCCTCGAGTAGAACTGCATTTTTAAATAGAAAAATACGACAATTATGGAAATTTTAAATCCAATCGGACTTGACATAAAAAAGTCCGAAACATTAGCCGATAAACTGAACCTCTTGTTAGCGAACTATTCCATTTTTTACCAAAATACCAGAGGGTATCATTGGAACATCAAAGGAGAAAAGTTTTTTGAGCTACACCTGAAGTTTGAAGAACTATACAACGATTTGTTGCTGAAGATTGATGAGATAGCGGAGCGGATACTAACACTTGGATATACCCCAAATCACAGGTACTCTGACTATAAATCTGTTTCTGAAATTAAGGAAAGCGAAGAAGTGTCAGATGGCAGGAAGGCAGTCGAGGCTATTTTGAAATCCTTCAAAGCTATTATTGGGCTGCAAAGAGAATTGCTTACACTATCGGAAGATGCGGAGGATGAAGGAACTAATGCCCTAATGAGCGATTATATCCGGGAACAGGAAAAATTGGTTTGGATGTATTCGGCTTATCTCGAATAGCAAGCTAATGAAAGAACGTCAATTAGAAATTATCGAAGCTGCCGGAAGAATACTCACTTCATCAGGTGTAAAGGGGCTGACCATAAAGAACCTGGCTAAAGAAATGCAGTTTTCTGAAAGTGCTATCTATCGCCATTTTCATAGCAAGGAGGACATCATTGTTGCCATGTTGAATTACCTGGCTGATAGCATGGATGAGTTATTAGCAAAAGCGGTCCGACCTGATGATACGCCTGAGAATAATCTCAGTAGTTTGTTTCGGAATCGGCTCGATTTCTTTAAAAAACGCCCGCATTTTGTAGTGGCCGTATTTTCGGACGGATTGATGGAGGAGAGTGAATGTATCAATGAGTCGATATTTAAAGTAATGAATGTAATGAAAAAGCACCTGATACCAATCATCAGGGAAGGCCAGCAGAAAGGGGTTTTTACTAATACCGTTTCGACTGAAGAGTTGATACATGTTATTATGGGAACGTTTCGGCTGCAAAAACTCAAATGGCGGATGGCAGGTTTCAAATTTGATTTAAAAAAGGATGGAGAAAAAAGGATGAGATCTTTGCTTTTACTCATCAAAGAAAAGTGAAATGAAAATAGCTATTCCATATCTATCGGCAGTCTTGTTAGCCGGTTTTGGTTTGCTGACCTTATTCCTGAGCGGCTCCGTGATATTTGATTTGTTTGGAATAAGAACCAGAGAAGGCAACTATGTTTTGTTCGTAGTCTGGTCAAACTTCATCAGCAGTTGGCTCTATCTTTTTGCAACATATGGATTTCTAAAAAACAAAAAATGGACAGTCCTGCTGCTAGGTGTTTCCACCGGTATACTCCTAATCGCTCTTGTCGGGTTACTGATTCATGCCGAGTCAGGAGGACTTTATGAGAATAAAACAATTAGTGCGATGATTTTTAGAATCATAGTCACGCTGGTCTTCGCTTTACTCGCTTATTCTTTCATCATAAAAAAACAAAGAAATGTATCCTAAGATAATCGGTTCCCTAGCTGTGGGCTTCTTTCTATTCAGTTGTGGAAATGACTTTAATAAAAGTAAGCTCGAACTGAATAACGGAAAAAAATGGACAATAAATGCTGAAATGATGCCGCCACTCTCGGTATCCGAGAAACTGCTTTCGGAGTATGCAGCAGGCGATAAAAAAGACTACAAAAGATTGGCCGCTCAACTGAAGGAAAGTAACCAATTGCTTATCTCAAGCTGCACCATGAAAGGAAAAAGCCATGATGAATTGCACAAATGGTTATATCCTTATATGGCTTTGGTAGATGAATTGAATGATGCTGAAAACGAAAATGAAGCAAACCAGGTATTCCAGAAAATCAAAGAATCCTTTGAAACTTTTAACCAATATTTTCAATGAATATAAAAACATTGCACGATGAAGAAAAAGCTGCCTAGGCAAAATTATCCTATTGGGTATAATACCAGATAACAGAATTGTGTCGATACAACTTACCCAATTTGTAATACACAAGATTATTAAATGGAGATCCCCATCATGAAAAACAATCGCATTTTTAGAGCTTGAATGGTTGATACTTATTTGCTTTTGCCACAATCGACAGCCGACTATCAACTAATGGCTATCGACTTCCGGAGGATTTTTCAACACCACCGTCCGGTAAGGGAACGGGATCTCAATACCTTCTTTATCAAAGCGCTTTTTTACGTTTTCGAGAATGTCAAAGCGCAAACTAACCGCATCTCCGTAGTCTTTGGCCCAGGCCCACGCCCGGACAGTTACCGAAAAATCGTTAAGCCGGGTTACGGCGGTTCTGACTACCGGAAGCCCCTGCTCCCTTTCCCATATGGAGCGATTGTCCAGTATTAAGGGATGGTTCTCACAAGCTTCCTGCATGATCTTTTTGGCCAGGTCGATATCACTGTCGTATGAAATACCAATTTCTATGCGCTCACAGCACTTGAGTTCCCCCAGGTTGAAATTGACCAGCTTTTCCTTGTTGATGATCGCGTTGGGAATGACTATCATTTTGTTGTCGTAGTTCCGGATAACCGTATGGCGCAGGGTAATGTCAGCTACCACCCCCTCCATAGCGTCGGCCAGCATCACCGTATCACCTACTTTAAAGGGTTTAAAGGAAATGATAAAAAGTCCGCCAATTATATTGGCCAGAGCTTCCTGAGAAGCAATAGCTGTAATCACGGCAACAATACCGGCACCGCCCAAAGCGGTCTGCGCTAAACCTCGCAGGGAAGGAAAGGCCAGTATGGCCAGCAGGAAACCAGCAAAATAAATTCCAAAAACAACAACATATCTTAAAAATCTCAAGTTTGTTGTATCGGACTCCTGCAATTTCTTCTTTTGAATGATATGCCGGAACCAGAGGTTAACCGTAGATGCGCCAACAATGGTAGCAATGGCCACCAGGCCCAAATAGACCACCAGCCTGAAGTCTTTCGTCAGTGCAGTATAGGTGTAACTATCCTCCGGAGTGCTTAAATAATACAACGTGATGATCCCCAATACCAACCAAAGGGCATTCATTACACGTTTGACCAAATGGAGAGGCCGGGTACCCTCTCCTGGTATTCTTTGCTCAGCCCGGGCCGACAGTCTCCGGTAAAAAAAATTAGTCAGAAAACGCAGCACAACTATGGCTAACAGCACCATGGCAATGTATAAAATCTGGGTTTTGTAGGTTTGAAAAAAGTCCATGGCAGATGATTGTTTTGTAGTGCGGTGTGGAAATTTAAGATAACCTATGCTATGATTCATTCAAAAATTGCCGGAACACATACTGCAAAATACCTCCGTGCCTTACATACTCCACCTCGATCTGAGCATCCAGGCGGGCGATTACATTAAATTCCACTTGTATTCCATCGGCTTTTTTAGCCAATACATCCAACTTTTTATTTGGACTTAATCCCGCTTCGATACCGGTAATAGTGATGATTTCCTGACCCGATAGGCCTAACGAATTAGCATCTTCACCGTTTTCAAATTGTAACGGTAAAACACCCAGTCCAACTAAATTGGAACGATGTATCCGCTCGTAAGAAGTTGCAATAACTGCTTTGATCCCTAACAAATTAGCTCCTTTTGCCGCCCAATCTCTTGATGAACCAGAGCCGTATTCTGACCCTGCAATCACCACCAAAGGTATATTGTTTTTCATATATTTCATGGCGGCATCATAGACCGTCATTTCTTTATTTTCCGGAAAATAAGTGGTATAGCCCCCTTGCCTGGAAGCAATTTGGTTTTGGATACGCACATTGGCAAAAGTACCCCGCATCATCACTTCGTGATTGCCTCGCCTCGAACCGTAGGAGTTGAACATATTGCGTTCAATGCCTTGTGACTTTAGATATTGACCGGCAGGGCTATCTTCAGAAAAACCACCCGCAGGAGAAATATGGTCAGTCGTTACGGATTCGCCCAGTTTTAACAATACCCGTGCATTTTCAATATTGGTGAGTGCCTGGGGTTCGGCACTAATGTTTTTGAAAAATGGAACTTCTTTGATATAGGTGGAATCATCCCGCCATTCATAATCCAGGCCTGTTGGTGCAGGCAGGTTTTTCCATTGTTCTTCCCCATCAAAAATCACGTCGTATTCTTTTGCGTAATCTTTTTTGGTGGTAGATGATTCGATGACTTTCTGAATTTCATCTTGTGTGGGCCAGATGTCTTTCAAAAATACATCCTGACCATTGGCATCTTTGGTGAGTGGGTCTTCCAGTAAATTAATGTCCACCCGACCGGCAATAGCATAAGCGACTACGAGCATTGGTGATGCTAAAAAGTTCATCTGTATTTTGGGATGGATCCTGGCTTCAAAATTTCGATTGCCACTCAATACAGACGCCACCACTAATTCGCTATTATCTACCGCTTCTTCGATATGCGGCGGTAAAGGACCGGAGTTGCCGATACAAGTCGTGCAGCCATAACCGACCACATGGAATCTCAGTGCCTCCAGATCTTTTAGCAAACCCGCTCTTTCCAAATAATTAGTGACCACTTTAGAACCAGGTGCCAGGGAGGTTTTGACCCAGGGCTTCACATCAATTCCTCTGGCTATCGCTTTGCGGGCCACCAAGCCCGCCCCCAACATTACGGAGGGGTTGGAAGTGTTGGTACAGGAAGTAATCGCCGCCACTACAATCGAGCCATCACTTAATACGTATTCCTGATTGCGTTTTCGCACCCGTACCGATTTCATATTCCGGTCTTCTACCGTTACCTCTACGGTATTCCATTTTTTTTCAGATTTCAGATTTTTCGTGAGGGCTGTCCCCGAACCACCCTCTGCATACCAGTCCTCTCTATCTTGCAATGGCACATAATCCCTGCCGTGTAATTCTCTTAATAAATTTCCAAATTGTCCTTTTAGGTCTTTCACCAATATTTTATCCTGTGGTCGTTTCGGGCCTGCAACGGAAGGTTCCAATTGGGATAGATCTACAGTTACCACATCGGAATATTCGATGTTTTCTTCGTTGGTTCTCCACAGCATATTATTCTGGCAATACTGTTCCACCAGTTCTAATTGCTCTTTTGTCCGATTGGTTTTTTCCATGTATCGAATGGCCTGATCGTCGATCGGAAAATAAGTCACCGTGCAACCAAACTCAGGAGACATATTGGCAATGGTGGCCCGGTCGGGCACCGATAAATGGTCTAAGCCATCGCCGAATACTTCCACGAAATCATTTACCACACCATAAGCTCTTAGCTGTTTTGTGATTTCCAAAACCATATCTGTGGCCGTAATACCTTCGGGAAGTTTGCCCATCAATTTCAGACCAATCACTTTTGGGCAAGAGAAATAAATCGGTTGTCCCAACAATGCTGCTTCCGCTTCGATACCACCAACACCCCAACCAATCACTCCAATGCCGTTGACCATCGGTGTATGCGAATCCAAACCGACCAAAGTATCGGGAAATGCCCAGCCCTCTTTTTGTACCACGCCTTTTGCTAAATACTCTAAATTCACCTGATGGCAAATACCCATGCCCGGAGGTACGACGGTAAAATCTTCAAAAGCATTTTGTGCCCATTTTAAAAATTCGTAGCGTTCGCTATTGCGTTTGTACTCGTATTCGACATTCTTTCTATAAGCATAGTCCGTCCCGAAAAAATCCACCTGAACGGAGTGGTCAATGATCAGGTCCACGGGTACTTTAGGATTGATTTTTGACCCGTCTTTACCTTTTTTAATGGCTTCCGAACGAATGGCTGCAATATCCACCACGGCAGGTACCCCGGTGAAATCCTGCATCAACACCCTGGCCGGTTTGTAAGGGATAGAATTTTCACTACCCTTTGGATTCCAGTTAATCAGTGTGTCAAGGTGTTCCTCGTTTACCAGAAAGCCGTCATAATTCCGGAGGGCATTTTCCAATAAAATGCGAATAGAAAAAGGAAGTTTTTTGACCTGTGGATAAACGTCTGCTACTTTTTTCAGACTGATGATATTCAGTTTGCCGTTTTTGGTTTGCAGGGTGTCCTGAAATTTTTCTTTATTCTTTTTCATGTTATTGTTTTTTATGAGGGTGCAGATAATACTGGTTATTAGTTTTCCCACAAGCAATCTTAAGGGCCAATACCTTGTTTTCAAAACAATTTTACCAAGTCCTTTTGTCTCATCCTGGGTAATAAAAACTGTCTTGTCTTTTTTTCAAGAACTAGCCATTCGCATCTGCGTATTATATACTGAAGTAAAATTGGTTTGGGCTTCCAAACCAATTTAAGTGCAGCATATACTGACCAAAGCGGTTTGGGAATGTCCCAAACCACTTTGCGTCAGGTATACTTCAATGTTGTTACCACATTCTAATTTAAGTTTACGCAATTGTGATTCTATGCCCCAACAGGATGAGCAAATAGGGCCCGTGAAATAAATGGCCTTTATGGATTTTTTAGTTGATTGAATGCTTTTAGTTGCCGTATCCATATTCCCCCCAGATGTTTCACACATTCCGGTTGCTATGTCGCATAAAAGCGGGTTACTTTGTTTTTCCATTTTTTTTTATTGCTTATAAATGATTGATGAAATTGACAGTGCTTCCATTTTATTGGTATTAAGTTACAGCCTATTGATAAGCAGACAGCTATAGTAATCAGAAGGAAGGCTATACTTTTCGGAAGTTTCGAGCGTCTACTGATTTTCAAAGAACTTTCACGTGTATACTTTACACTATAAATTGCTGGTAAACTGGTTAAAACTTATTGAATGGCCTTGTTTTCAGGATTTAACGTTGCGCGATATAAGACGAAATATCCCAGCAAAGCATTTACCAATGAGACGACTAACACACCCAGTTTAGCATATTCGAGCGATGTAGGGTCAGTAAAGGATAAGTTGGTAATAAACAAGGACATCGTAAAACCAATGCCGCAAAGGAGTGACAAGCCAAGAAATATCATCCAGGTCTGGCGGTCATTATCCCTCTGAGTTAGAAAGAATTTCAAAAATATCAATACTGCTAATAAAATTCCTGCCTGTTTACCGCCTAACAAACCCAAGATCACCCCCCAGGTCAGCGAAGATAAAAATGCTTGATTCAATACGTCGCCATCAAAACCAATGCCGGCATTTACAAATGCAAATAGGGGCATGATAATAAAGTAAACAGGGGTATGGAGTTTTCGCTCTAGCCGCTTTAGTGGAGATTCCATATTCCGAAGCGTTTTTTCCAGGGCATGGTGTGCCAGTGTCGTTGTTTCAGGAAGGGTTTCGTCTTTGGCCTTTCTGAATAATTCCAGGCTTTGCTTCGCAGATTTTTTTATTTCTTCCAATTCCCACTCCCGATGCAGTGGGATCGTAAAGGCTAAGATAACTCCGGCAATTGTAGCATGTATACCCGACCCTAACACAGCCCACCATAGAAAAAAACCAACGGTAAGGTACAGTGTCAACCGGTTTACGTTCCTGTAGTTGAAGAACAGTAGAACCAATACGCAAATACCTGCCACACCCATTGCAATCCAATTAATTTCTTCAGTGTAGAAAAATGCAATCACCAAAATCGCAATCAGGTCATCTACAACCGCGACGGTGATGGCGAATAGCTTTACCCAGGAAGGTACCCTTGGAGCAAGAATCGCTAAAATACCAATGACAAAAGCAATATCGGTAGCCATCGGAATCGCCCAACCATTAATGTGGGGGGTAGCCTTATTCATGAACCAAAAAATGAGCGCGGGCAAAATGGCTCCACTTAAAGCGGCTGTTACCGGAAAAATGGCTGACCGGAATGAATTTAGCCGCCCAAATTTTATCTCACGCTTAATTTCAAGCCCTACTAAAAGAAAAAACAAGGCCATTAAGCCGTCATTGACCCAATGGTGTAAGGAATGGGTAATGTTGAGATTTGGAAAACCAAAGGTGAAATCCAACCCCATAATGCGATGGTAAAAGTCACTTAAGGGACTATTGGCTACTAATAAGGCTGCCAGCGATGTCATTATCAGGACAAGGCCGGCAGAAGAATCCTTTTTGAAGAAATTTCTCAACCTACTTTTCGATGGGTTATCAAACATATTGATCAGCTATATTCCTTTTTAATATCTCTTAATTACAATACTAGTGCTACGATTTTGAAATATGCCCCCTTTCGCCCACGGCGAAAGGGATCGAAATAGCCGGCTGTCGCCGGGCTGAAATAAGAAATACCCGAGCGTGCCGGGCTTATGGCCTATTTCCATTCGGCGATAGCCGGCTATTTCAAATTATTCGTGCCTACGGCGCGAATGATCTATATTTCAGCAACCGGAGTGCGTATTTCAAAATTGATCCACTAGTGCTTTAGCACCAATAAAGGAATGCTAACATGCTGCGCCATTTTTTGAGTGTAGCTTTTATGGAATATGGATTCAAAAAAAGTACGTTTGGGCTTATACATCACCAGCATATCGATCTGCTGATCTTCAATAAAGGAATTCATGTATTGCACGGTATTGCTAACCGGTAAGTTGTGGAATTCCAGGTTCAATTCAGGAGCGATTTCCGCAAAATAAGACTTAAACGCTCTTACTTTATCCAAAACGTCAGTTTGCTTTTCATTGAAGTGAACACATTTAATAGTTGACTGAATAGGTTTAAAAAATTTTACGGCTTTCCCTATTTCAAATGTGGGAACTTCTGAAAAATCAGTGGCATACCCCAGTCCCATTTCTTTTCTAAATTTTGCATTCTCCGGTATTACCAGAACCGAACAAAGCGCATTTTTAACTATACTTGAGGCCATAGTGCCCAGGTATCTGTCTATAGTGTTTCTCTCCCCTTGCGTGCCCATGATGATATAATCAATCTCATTACTTACCGCTTCATCAAGAATTGTAAATTCAACTTTACCCAATTCAATGCTGGTTTGAAGGGTAGGAGTTTGATTAAGATAACCCTCAAGACTTTCGGTCGCTTTTTTGATGAACTTTCTCATCTGTTCCTTCGATTGCTGAATTTGCTCTTGAATCGCTATTGATAAAGCAACGGGGTTTTCCCCGACACCACTATCAAAAAGCGGCACATGCAATACTTGTAAGTCGGCATTGATGTTATCTGCCAGTTGAATCGCAAATATCAATGCGTTTTCAGAACAAGTTGAAAAGTCTACTGGTACTAATATTCTGGTTCTTTTTTCCATGGTGTCGTTTTTTAAGGGATGTTAAATTGTTGTAAAGCCCGAACTGCTACATTCAGTGGCCGTAAGGCGGATTTTCTTTTGTAGGAATGTGTTTCCATTTTGATGATGATATTTTTCAAGGTGCGTACCGCATCAACGATATATGGCCCTTTATTGAGCATTACGCACTCCGCCTTGGCACTGATCGAAGCATCTGTTATTTCGGCCCTCGTCGGAATACCCGTTTTAGCCAGATTGTCCAGTACCTGGGTAGCCCATATCACCGGGACATGGGCTGCCTCGCAAAGCCAGAGTATTTGCGACTGTACCTCCGATATCCTTTCAAAACCGATTTCGACTGCCAGGTCACCCCGGGCAATCATTACTCCTATCGATTTTCGTTTCATACCTGCAAGCATAATGAGCGGCAGGTTTTCAAAAGCTTCTTTATTCTCTATTTTGAAAACGACCCCAAGATCAGGCCGCTTATACTTGGCCAACTCCTGATAAAGTATCTCCACATCTTCAGGGGTGCGTACAAATGAATATCCGACGATGTCTGCATTGGCGCAAACAAAAGGCAGTAGTGCTATGTCCTGTTCGGTCAGAGAAGGTAGATTCAGGCGGGTATCCGGAAGATTAATGCCTTTTCGGGCCGCCAGTTTCTTTTTATAGGCCTCGGTGATCTCTAATTCTACTTCATCGGCATTTTTTGCCACCACCTGCCCCCTGATCATCCCGTCATCAAAAAACACCGATTCCCCCACCTTCAGATCCGCAATTATTTGAGGTAACTGAACGCTCACCTTCTTTCTTCGTACATCACTGCCGTCTTTTTCTGATTCTCGATTTTGGCCTTTGGTTTCCCACCTGCTGAGCAGCAACCGGTCGCCGGCCTTGATGGAGATAGCAGATTTGATCGTTCCCTTTTTGGATAGTACTTCAATATCCCCGGTCCTGATCTTTGGCCCCGCCAGATCAATATAGATCTTCACCATCCGGTTCAGCTCTTTTTCCAGTTTCCGAATGTGCTCAATCATTTTAGTCCAGATTGCTACATCTCCATGACTGAGGTTTATTCTGGCAATGGCCATGCCTGCTTTTATCAAATCCCGTAAAAGGTCTTTATCCTCTGCCGCTTCGTTGGGCAGCGTGACCATAATTTCAGTGCGATGTTTGTTATTGCTCCTGTTGAATAGTTCTTTCGTGTGTTTGCGTAGCAAGTTTTTACTTTTCTTTAGCCCGATATAGTCCAGATCCTGATTCCTGTCCCAGTGTTGTCCCTCTATGCGGTACAAGTTTTGGAGTACCTGATCGAGGTTGCTTAATACATAACTTTCTGAGGTACGAAGAGCAGATAGCCCCAATTCAGACAAGGAATCGTGTATTGCTCTTAGGTCATAAGAACGCAAGATCAGGTAGCGGTAAAGGTTTTTGGCGCTTGGCCGATACTTCGGGGCAATACCCGCCACGAGGCCTTCCAGAAATGGTTCTGCCTGAACCATTTCGTCATAGATGGCTTTTAATCGCAGAATCAGCTTGTCGGTAGTCATGGCGTTGGTGCATTATTTTTCTAAGTTGTTCTTCGTTAATTGAGTCAACATACCTCCGTCAACCAGAATATCCGTGCCTGTGATAAAGCGGGCATCCTTGCTTAGCAGAAATTTTACCACGTCGGCAATGTCTTCCGGTTGCCCGTTTCGCCTGAGTGGAGTCATCTCTTTCATTCTTTGCATGCGCTCCGGGTGTTCTTCCGCCGCTTTCTGAGCCATCGGCGTCATGATAATTCCGGGGGAGACGGAGACGATTCGTGCACCTTTTTGCCCATAACGCATAGCATTGTCCCGGCAAATGAGTTGTACCCCTCTTTTAGCAAAATCGTACATCCGGTCCGAACTGCCTCCGATAAATAACGCCAGCTGCTTGTATGCATTTTTACCTTTGGGATGTCGCAGCGTTTCATCGTAAGCTTCATCGGATGGGATGGTATGCCCCATCATGGAAGAGAAAAGAATGATCACCGACCCGGCTTGAGCCAACGAGAAAAAGGCATCCGCGATGAGGTCGGTACCCAGCAGATCAATTTTGAATACTTTCTCCGGATCCCGGACAGTACCACTGACCCCGGCCGTGTGTACTACACCCATGAATTGCCCCTGCTCGGCCGTGAAATCCTTTAGCCGGTTCACGGCCTGCTCATCGGTAATGTCACAGGCAAAACCAACCGCATCGATCTGTAGGGCGCTTAATGCATCGAGGGTTTTATCTACTGCCTGCCGGCTATAGTCGGTAATGACCAATCTATAATCACTCAGGGCTTTTGCACAGGCCATACCTATTCCTCCGGCCCCGCCGGTGATCGTGATTACTTTTTTATTGGTGTCTTTCATGTTCTTGAATATTGAGGTGCGAGAAGCAGATGCCCCCAACGCAGAAAGGGGGCATACATCTAGCTAACATGGCAGTGTCAACTACCGATGCTCAGGTAATTGATTGGTCATCAAAAGACTTGGGTGGAGCTTTTGGAGCAAAAGCTCCCCCAAATCATTAAGAGAGGAAGAATTCAAATCAGGCCTTTTCATAATTAAACCGAAGCAATGTGGGTTTATCTTTTTTGCCTTCATTAGAGATCAGCATATCGCCATTTTTCAAAAAAGTAATACCTTCTGCCTGATTAAATATTTCTTTATCCAGAGCATGTACTGTTTTGATACTTCCATTCGGATCGAAAATAAACATCAGGTGATCTTTGGAAGATAGTACATATAAGTTTCCGGATGTTGGATGAACTGCGATGGCCGATGGATTAATCCTTATTTTCGGTGTTTTCGCTTTTTTGGTTTGGCTCTGATTACTATCCGCCAGGAACCGATTGATCTTTGCCAGGCTAAATACGTAGACTGGTTTTTCAGAAATAGTTTTGGTCACTAAATCAAAACCGAAAACGGTTCTACGGTCTTTTTCTTCATCTCCGTTTGGTTCGCTTTTCCCGGCAATCAATAATCTGTTGTTAATAGAGTCATAGGCAAGCCCCTCATTGTTTTTGACCGGAATTTCAGTATCGTATTCGTTAACCCGAACCTCTTTACTTTCGTAGTTATTTACTTCGAATAATTTCCCGTCACTTCGCAAAATGTATAGCATTCGGCCCACTCTGGTGATGCCTTCGTAGTCGCCGGGCTGGCCGAATGCAAATTGGTGTTTGATTTCGTTCTTTCGCAAATCATAAATAAACACCAGGCCCTCTTCATCCTGAACACAGGCAATTGTATGATCGTCAATATCCGTGAGGCCTGATATTTCGTGTAAAATTTCAGGTAGCTCCACCTGGATTTCCGGACTGCTCAAATTATATCCACTTATTCCCTCGATCGCAGGAACGTCTACCGAGCTATGAGCCTTTATCAAGGTATAGTAAAAGGTAAACGAGACGGAAACAATAAGAATGATTGATAGGATAAGTGGCTTAATTATATACTTCATCTCGTGTTGTTTTTTCAAATTCAGGGCCTGAAAGTTGCTCCTCTATTCTGCAATTTTACTCCGTATTTTTCCATTGGCATCAATGGTGATTTCCCACTCTTTTTTAAGCAGCGATTTGAGCTCTATTTCATAGTAAACTTCAGTTTCGGTGGTTACCTTATCGACTTCATCGATACGATAGTCTTTAAAATCCGCTTGAATTTTGGAAAGAATGATAGCCGGTAGATCGTGTTTATTTATCTCCTCTTCCCGTTTTACCATATCGCCGGCAGCACTGTACCATATCTTGTATTCGGTGTTGTTATTGAGCTCAAAATCTACCTTGTAGCAGTTCTTTTCCATTTCCCAGTCTACATCAGTAGCCTTTGGGTATTCCAGCAGAAAGTTGTTCTTAATAACAGACGGTACTTCGCTCGCCGGAATATCTTGTCCGAAGGCGGGATTGGCAAAAAGGAAGACAATTGCCGGTATCAAAGCAATATATTTTTTCATGGTAACTGATTTTGTAAATCCTACCACAAAAGTAAAAGGAGAATCTGGAAAGAATTGGGAATGGGGGCAGCCTCATTGACCCGGACCGGAGAAGATTCCAGGATGCCGGGTAGTCTGAAAAGTTACTACAAAGGAGTGCTCCTGCTCGTAGGAATACGCAATAGTAAAGCGGTAGAGCTTGCAAATTGCCTGCACGATGGGGAGCCCTAATCCGGTGCCCTTTCTATTGCCGGCAGCTCTATAGAAACGCTCAAACATCTTTTGTTCGTCTAATTTCCCAGTTTGGGAAGTGTTGTTCACCATCAGGCTATCGCCTCCAAGCGTGATGCGAACCTCGCCATTTTCTAAATTGTGAAAAATGGCATTTTTGATCAGGTTAGCCACTAAAATATGAGCCAGGTGAGGGTCCATATTGACCTCCACCTGCTCTTTTTCATCAATAAACAGGTCGACATTTTTAAACGCGCTATAGTCTTCTAATTCTGCAACCACCTGCTCCACCAATTGATTTAGAGAGAGGGGCTGATTGTCAAAAAATTGTTTATTCTCAATTTTGCTTAAAAAAAGCAGGGACTTATATCGTTGTTTCAGGTGGGTGATCGTTTGCATTACCTGCCCAATAGTTTCCGCATCTGCATCCGTTAACCGGCCCTCTTCCAACAATAATTCCAACTTGTTGGTAATGACCGCTAAAGGTGTTTGCAACTCATGAGCCGCATTACTGATAAATTGATTTTGGTTACGGTAGGCTTCCAAGGTGTGGTCAATCAGGATATTGGCTGCATTTTTTAGTTCTAAGAACTCCTGGATATTCGTACTCATAGCAGGGATAGTATTCCGCTTATCGATCCGGAAATTTTTAAGCTGTTCCAGAAATTTATGAAATGGACGCCATAGCCTATGCAGTATGACATTGTTGATAACTGTAATACTGAGCAACAGCAAAACATAAAGCCAAATGGTTGCCCGCAGCAGATTTGTCATTTGGTCGTCTTCTTCGATCATTGAGGAAATGACCTTGAGTTCGAAGAAGTGGCGGTCATATTGAAAAGCGGTGGTAAGCATCCGCACCGGTTCCATCTCTTCCTCATTTAGCATATACATCAGGGTATCTTCATAAACATCTTTAATATCTACGGCATGTGAAGGGGGGATTTCCCGAATGGCATAATTGCTTTCGTCAAAAATTCTTTTCTGCAAAATAAGGGGGTCTCTCTTAGCTTTCTGAATAATCAACAATTTATAATTATCCAATCCATCATCTATACTATCATAAATTTCCCTAAACATGCTGAAGTAAAAAAAAACGGCCCAAATACTGACTAAAACAAAAAGAGGAACGGATGAATAAAGCAGGGATTGGTTGAGCAATTTCATAGCATGACCAATTTATAACCCACTCCATATACGGCTTGAATTTCAATTTGCGCTTCTGAATCCTTTAGCTTTCTCCTGATATTTTTGATTTGAGAATATATAAAGTCGAAGTTGTCTGTCTGATCAATATGATCGCCCCAGACGTATTCTGCCAGTGCGGTACGAGTGACCAAGCGGTTTTTGTTGAACAAAAAATACTTGAGGATGTCGAACTCTTTCCGGTTTAAAGTTACTTGTTCCTGGTTGACGAAAAAAGTCCTTTCATCCAGATCCAGGCAAATGTTGCCCAACTCTATCGTGTTTTTTCCTTCCAGCTTATGGCGTCGTAAAACCGCTTTTACTCTTGCGTTCAGTTCCGCAATATGAAAAGGTTTTGTCAGGTAATCATCAGCACCGAGTTCCAATCCCCGGAGTTTGTCATCCAAAGAGTCTTTAGCCGAGATAATGATCACATTTTCCGTTTTGTCAGCTTTTTTCAGTTCGCTGAGCAGATCCAAACCACTCCCGTTCGGTAGCATGATGTCCAGCAGGATGCAGTCATATTCATAAATAAACAGCTTCTCATATGCAGTGTTAAAATCGCCGGCTGTTTCTACCGAGTAGGCTTCCTTTTGTAAGGACTTTTTGATGGCATCCCGTAAGCCTTTTTCATCTTCGATGACTAAAATTTTCATATTGCAAAGTTATCTTGAATTCTGTAAAGAATTGGGAAGGGTAGTTCGGTTGCCTAGTATAAAGATATGCCCTATAAATAGATCCCTAATCAGCAGAAAGGTTGTAATCTTTGGTGTAAATGAGCCTTTCCCAATTCTTTCCAGGTTTATCTCCTAATTTTGCGGCATTACTTTTTTGGAAAATGACGATATGATCATTTTTAATGAGGGCAAAAAAAATGAACCTACATCAGTTCGTAAGTATGCTGATGGGGAGCTACCCTTAGATCTCCAAGGTCCAGTAATTCTTCCGACTTTACCTGGAAGATCTCAAAGGGTTTGGAGATGGTGGTTGCCCAGATTTTATGCCTGTTGAGCTGCATGGCTTTGGTTCGAGCTTTAATAAATTTTCAAAAGAAATGGAAACTCCATTTTCTCGGGAAGATAAATAAAACGCATCAATAAATGAAGACGCAATCGACAATCCTGGCCCTCATGGCCTTGATAGTGATGGGATGCCATACCACCAAAAAAAACAACATGGATGGGAAGGATGGTAGTGAGACCACTTCCATGACAATTACGGAAGTAACCTGGGAACTCACCAAACTGGAAGGCGCTATAGTGAACCAGTCTAAAACGGACGGCAAAAAGATCTATTTTACCTTAAACAGTGCAGACAATAAGGTAAACGGTTTTGCCGGTTGTAATACCTTTTTTGGAAATTATACCCTGGAAAATGGAAACCGCATTCGATTTTCCCAATTGGTCAATACCAGAATGGCCTGCCCGGATGCTGCCATCGATGAGAGCGAGCTGCTGGAGGTCTTCAGACTGGCCGACAACTATACCCTTAATGACGGCACCCTGACGCTGAACGTGGGCAGGCGAGCACCGTTGGCAGTTTTTGAACTGACACATTTTGATTAAAATCGATATTAAGATTGTATAGTCCAGTATCTTGAAGGAAGGCATATCGCTCTGATAGACTATGGAGGATCAACTTTGCAGGCATGAAATATCAGAAATTTTTAGTATTGATTTCAATAATTGCTTTCACCCATCCTGGATTCGCGCAGACCAAGTACGAGCAGGAAATCCGTATTCGGCAAATAGAGGTTCCTAAGAAAGCCGGCGATTTTGTCGATGGCATGCAACTGACCAGGAAAATCAAATGGTACAAGGAAATTGGACACCTTAGAACATCATTCGAAGCCAAAACTAAATACAAAGGGAAAAGACTCAGCATAGAGTTCTCCGGGAATGGAAACTTTGAGGACCTGGAGGTTGAGATCCATACCAATGAGATTCCCCCGGACACTTACAAAAATATATCAGAATACTTAAGCGGTACACTCGGTAAATATGTAATTGAAAAAATTCAGATCCAGTACAGAGGCGATCCAAAGTCGATCCGAAGGTATACACAACATTTGGGATCTGACGGAGATTTGATCATTCATTATGAAGTAGAGGTTGCTGCGAAGATGGATGGTTCCTTCGTCAAGTTTGAGTATTTATTTAATGAGGACGGAGCGTTTGTTAAACAATCGCGGATCATCCAAAAAGTGACCGATAATATAGTATACTGATATGAAGATCCAAAGTATATTATGGGTAGTGCTAGTGGTAACCCCGGTAGTGAATTATGCCCAGGGCAGTAATCAGTTCGGGCTGTTGCCTTCTTTTAACCTAAACCTGAAATTACCCAGAGACTGGGCACTGAATTTCAAGGCGGAGTCCAGACAATCCATCCGGAAAAGGGATGATTTTAAATATGAATATCTGTTCACCGACCTATCGTTGGCGGGGGGGAAAAAAATTGGTGTCAATACCCGGTTGGTCATAGGCTATTTGGTGAGATTAGAGAACGAAGGCACACAAAATCGAACAATCCAGCAGTTGAATATTGTGAAGCGGTATGTAAAAGTCAACCTGGCGCACCGGATCGCTGCCGATCAGACTTTTGCAGATGACGAAGCCGTTGAATGGCGGTTCAGGTACCGATTGTCGGCCGAAATCCCCCTAAGCGGCCAGTCGCTAGACGTACATGAGTTTTTTATAAAAGCTAATAACGAGTACCTCAACTCCTTGCAAGGAGAGAAGTACGATCTGGAGATAAGGAGTGTCGGATTTATCGGCTATGTCACGTCACCCGTCAGTAAACTGGAACTTGGGCTGGATTACAGGATAGATTCATTTATAAATGGGCGGGCAAGAAATCGTTTTTGGCTTGCCTTGAACGTTTATCAATCGATACAATGAATTTGAGCTATGAAACAAACGCTAACATTCAGGAATGAACTTGTCAAGACCCGAACTTCACGGCCAAAGAAAATCTACCGATACCCTGCTGTTTGTGGGTATTCTTTTTATAGCGATTAACTTACGTCCGGCCCTGGCCGGCGTCGGTCCGCTGATCGAGGATATTCGGCAATCTACCGGACTTTCGAGTGGTCTGTTGGGCTTGCTGACCACTTTGCCGCTCATCGCCTTCGGCCTGATATCCCCACTCACCCCTCTGTTCGCCAAGCGATTTGGCATCGGAGGCACACTGCTCGGAGCTATGCTTTTGTTATCCTTCGGCACCGCTATGCGGGCTATCGACGGGATACCTGCTCTATACCTGGGCACGCTTTTATCAGGTACTGCGATCGCTTTCGGCAATGTACTGTTACCCAGTCTGACCAAGCGGAATTTCGAATCAAACTCAGGCTTTATCACCAGTTTATATTCCAGCATGATGGCTATCGGAGCTGCAACGGCCGCCGGCGTCAGTGTGCCGCTGGCCCATAATCTTGGGCTGGGCTGGAGGAGATCCCTCGGCTGCTGGGCACTTTTATCATTGACTGCTTTTTTTGTCTGGTTACCACAATTGAAACGCTTGAAAAGCACCCGGTCAAATCGCACTTACCTGGAGTCGATGAAAAAGTTGGGCGGTTCAAGGACTGCCTGGCAGGTGGCATTATTTATGGGATTCCAGTCGCTGACCTTTTATGTCATCCTGGCCTGGCTGCCGGCTATCTTACAAAGCAGAGGTTTTGATGCCTCCTTTTCGGGATGGATGCTTTCTCTATCACAGGCCACCGGCATTTTAGGCTCACTGATCATTCCCGTGCTGGCCGGAAAAAGAAAAGACCAGCGCGGCATCGTTTTGTCTTTGTTCCTGGTGGAGATCATCAGCCTTGTCGGTCTGCTCCTTCCCCAACTGGGATCGGTGGCCGTTTGGGTTGCTCTACTCGGTTTTGTACTGGGCGGCACCTTTGGACTGGCCCTGCTGTTCATCGTCCTGCGTTCCCGTGACGCGGATTCGGCTACCGATCTTTCCGGGATGGCGCAGTCAATCGGGTATTTTGTAGCAGCCGGCGGGCCCATTGTTTTTGGGGTTATCTTTGACGTGACTGCCGATTGGGCTTTTCCCTTTGCCTTACTGTTTGGGACTGCTCTTTTGAAATTGATGATGGGACTGGGAGCGGGGAGGGTAGGGTAGGGGGATAACGCGGTACCAGTCTTTTTGTCAGCTTTGTTACGATTGGTAAAGCAGGCAGAAATAAGGTCGGAAAAATCCAATGCTTCGTGCTATTATTGCTCCATTCTACTGTTGGGAAGGCGTTTCAATTCAATACGAGATCAAGCCAAACATCGTGGTCCTCCACCGGCACCCGCTCCATTAGCTGAAAAGGATAACAAACACCTACCTTTAAAGCCGTTGGCTGTTCAGCCAGAAAAGTATCGTAATACCCGGCGCCGTAGCCGACTCGAAAACCACTTTTATCGAAAGCCAGGCCCGGAACAATGATCAGCTCATACCCACCGGAATATTCCATTGCATCTTTTGGATGATAAGTATTAAAAATACCCGCTTCCATAGTTTTCAGATCTTTAACGATCAGATTTTGCATCTGGCGTTTCCTGAGTGATCTTGGAACGACTACTGTAATGCCGCTATTGAGGGCTTTTTGCAAAAGTGGAAGTACATTAACTTCCGGCCCCATCGGCAGGTAGCTGTGCAAGATCTTTATTTTGTTTCCTGAGATCAACACCCAAAGCTGCTCGCATAGGTTTTGGGAAAAGCCATCTCGCTCCTTGCGGGTCATGTTGTTCCGCTGTTCGAGCATGGTTTGACGGAGTTGTGCTTTTTCGGCTGTTATGGTGATCATGTTCTTGTCGGTCATTAAAATGCCTCTTTTACAATATTTTCTGCGGTAACACCCAACGTGGACAATTGCTGCTCTATAGCCTGCATCATAGGTGGTGGCCCGCAGAGGTAGAAGAATTTGGTGTGATCGGTGGAATGTTTTTTAATCAGGTTTGCTGAAATAAACCCGTGTTCATAGCCTGTGCGTTGTTCGTCTGAGAGAATATTGATGAAATTTTTGCCCAACATTTGGGTGAATTTTTCCTCGAGGATAATATCGGCTTTGGTTTTGTTGGCAAAGATCAACTTATTGTGCCCCACTATGCCTTCTTTTTCAAGCTGCTTAAATATGGCTATAAAAGGGGTGACTCCCGCTCCACCGGCAAGAAAAACACCTTCGCCCTTATAGGCTATATCGCCGAAAATACCGTTTACGATCAGTTCATCCCCCGGATGTAGGGAAAGTAATTGCGCGGTTACCCCCTGGTGTGCAGGATAAGTTTTGATAGTAAATTCGAGATGATCATCCTCCGGCAAAGCGGTAAAGGTGAATGCTCTCAATTCATTTTCCCAGCCGGGTTTATTGATCGATATATCGGCAGCTTGCCCAGGTACAAACGCGAGTCCTGTCGGTTTTTCCGCAACTATTCTTAAAACATCATGTGTCAGATGTTCGATGGATCTGATCTTAATTATTTTTTTCATATTGATGATTATTTTACACCAGAATGAATGATCGATAAAAATTCCTGCTGAGTAACTTTATTCTCAAACTTTCCGGAATAACTTCCCGTGACGGTTTTGCTGTTGGTATCTTTTACCCCCCTGGCAGCGACACACAGGTGGTCGGCTTCAATATAGACTGCCACATCATCGTGCCGAAGCACCTCTTTCAGCCCTTCTGCAATTTGCAGGGTAAGCCGTTCCTGTACTTGCGGGCGTCTGGCATAATACTGTACCAAACGGTTGATCTTAGACAGACCTATCACCTGCTTATGAGGGAAATACGCCACATGCACTTTACCGATTATGGGCACAAAGTGATGTTCGCAGTTGGAATACAGCGTGATGTCTTTTTCGACAAGCATTTGCCTGTACCCGTACTTATTATCAAAAAGACTGATTTTTGGCTTATTATCCGGGTTGAGCCCGCTGAATATTTCTTTCACAAACATTTTTGCCACTCGCCTGGGCGTTTGACTCAGGCTGTCGTCCGTCAGATCAAGCCCAAGGGTATCCATGATCTGAGCAAAATAATGTTCTATTTTCCGTAGTTTTTCACCTTCGCTTAACGCTAAACCATTTTTACGGAGTGGTGTAGTGGGAAAGGTTCCGTTTAATTCAAGCATTGTTTTTTCTTGCATAACAGATCAGAGTTCGTTTATTCTTTTCATCACATTTTCTACCATTACGTCGCAATAGATCAGGTTAAACTCAAAGAGTTCTTCCGGAGCATAGCTTTTTTCAATTTCGTTCCGAAGCATTTTTTTTGCCCGGTTCAACCGTACTTTTACATTGCCCGGGCTAAGCTGTAACAGGTCAGCCGTTTCCGATACGGTCAGTCCGATCACTTCCCGCAAGGAGAAGACCATGCGATAATCCTCAGAGATCTTAGCCAGTGCATTTTCGATGATATGCCCCAACTCCCGATTTTGAACAAGCTTACTCGTATCGTTATTTCCACTGCTAAAGATCGGCTTGGCTTTATCGTTTACGTCCTGCATTATTTCATTATTAAAACTTGATTTTTTGCTCTTTCGGTAACAATTACTCAACATAATGCGAATAATCCAGGTTTTGAAGCTGGAACGACCTTTAAACTGCGCCAGGTTTTTATAAGCATCCACGAAAGTATCCTGCATTAAGTCCTGGGTATCTTCGTGATTGTAATTATACGATCTGCCGATCTTGTACAAATATGGATTGAAACGCCTTACGATGATCTCGTAAAGCGCTTTTTCACCCTTCAAAACATGGTCGATGATCGCTTCTTCCGAGTACTTTTCAAGTTGTTCCAACATGTCAAGCTACAATTTTGGATAGTTTTGCCATAGAAAATGCTGCTATTGCCATCACCAGATCACGCACGGCTACATCGACGTAACTGAAGCTAAGCAAGAGGCTAAGTGCAATGACCGTCAGCCAGCCGGCGACTATGTATCCGCCAAGCTCGGTTTTCTTCCATACCAGGATGCCCGCTGCAATTTCTATCACTCCCACTACCATCATAAATACAGCGGCTGGGAAAGGCAATAGATCGGCCATTGCGGGATTGATGTATTGTTCCCAATCGGTCAGGATGTTGGTGAATTTGTCGGCACCGGCTACTATCGGTACAATAACGAATGTGTACTTCAGCAAATGGAACGATTGCTTTACTGTCTGTTGTGAACTTATATTTTCCATTGTTTAGTTATTTTGATGATCACTACCTGATTAGAGTAAACGAACAATGGAAAGGTTACATGGAAAGAGCAGAGATCAAAGGTACATCTTCCGGTTGTGCACTTTTATGGCTCCTTTTTTTTTCATCTCCTTAATAGCTCTGATGACTGTCTCGGTCCTGAGTCCCACAAGGCTAGCGATGGTCTGACGGGTGATGTCAATCCGGAATTCGCCCTTCGCTTCGGCCTTTGCTTTCAGGTAATGGAGCAAGGTCAATATCCGGTGTTCGGCTTCGTGACCACCTATTTCCTTGGCGATCATCGCTTTGAATTGAAGCCGCCTGGAAATGACCCGCAACAACTCGATGCAAATAGCAGGCTGTGCCCGGAGCATTTCTATGAACCGGTTCTTTTCCAGGCAGATCAAGCGCGTATCTTCTATGGCTTCAGCATTTGCCGGAAAAGGAAAGCCGCCCAATATGGCTGGTTCGCCGAAGCTCTGACCCGGCTGAAAAATGGCCTGAATGGTTTCGTTTCCCTTCTCATTGTAGTTATTCATTTTCATGGCGCCCGATAAGACCTGATAGTAGAATACCGGCATCTCACCTTCCAGAAACAAGGTTTCCCCTTTTGCCAGGTATTTTTCTACAGCGCCGTATGCCCGCAGTGTTTTTTCCTCAACCATTTTGATGATTATGATCTACGTCATAAATATCGGACAAATTTGTCCTTTATTTTGGCAAAAGAAACGGATCGCGTTAAAAAAAATTATCATCATGGTAGAATCAACGGTATTTCGCAAAGTAGTACTCAAGAAAAAACAACAACAAACCGGGCTTGCGGCCCGGTACGAAGCATTTTGCAGGAGACAGGAAAAACAGACAATGGTGTGGTATCTTATCCCATTGATGAGCCTGCCGGCGGTAGTGATGCCCATCAGCATTATGGCCATGTCTTATTTTACCGGATTTATTGCTTTTATCGCCCTTAGTATCTTATTGTTTTATACCAATATCGTGCTTACGGTTGCTGAACGGCCGGTGAAGACCAGAATTACGTTCTATTTGTTTACGGTATTGGTTCATATAGTTATTCCCTTAGCCGCTTTTCTTCTGACCCTATTTTCCTGATAATCTTCTTTTTTCCATCAGGCTCTGACCGAATATCCTTTTGCAGCATCAATACCAAATAAGGGGACGTTCAACTCCCAGTGTTCTTAAATAAGATAAAAACTGTCCAGCATGAACTGACTCATGATAGCCGGTTCGTAGCAAATATTTACCGAGTATTTTCTTTTCACCATTTCCCGGATGAATGATTTCAGTTGTTGATAGTTCGATGTCAGAAAATAGATGGATCCGCTCTAAAAATATTTGACGATAGGGTTCCGCAAATTCAAGCTCATCCTTAAGATTTTGGTAAGGGCGGTTCTCCCACGGCGTTCGATAATTGGTCATATCACCTTTATTAATGATGATATTCCAGCCATAATCCGCTTGTAAAACGTGTCTGATCATTTCGAGTGCGGTCATTGCCGCATCATCAGGCTTCCAGGTATAATACACGTCTGGAAGTCCTTTCCACAAAATTATACTACGTTTTCGAATCTCCTTTAAGTGTGAAATGATTAGTTCGGCCTGAGTCATGGTATATCGGGATGTAAGTTCATGAGGGTGAGATCTTGATCATAGTAAATTACTCCACCACAATTTCATCAAAAAACATCCAGGCCCCACCGCCCTGTGGTGGAGATCCCAGATTGGTCAGCTTTACCCGTATCCACCGGACTTCCTGCGGATCGAACTCGACCCAGAAGTCTTTCAGCCGCACGAAACCGTAGTTTTCAAAGCGATTCGCAATTGCTCCGGCCCGGGTGAAGTTATCACCATCATCAGATACATAAACTTCGATGCCGATAGGAAAATAAATACCGGAGCCCTGATTTTCCATGCTGCCGACCCCCACCGATGAAATTTCGGTTGCTTCCTGCAAGTCTATGGTGATCTCGGCTTCATCAGCCAGCCAGGCCTGCCACTGACCGTCGTGAAAATTCTTGCTACCGCGCAGCACATTGACCATATTGTCCGCTCCGGTACCCGGGTACTGCTCGTGGTACATCGGCTGATAGGTAACGGGCTTGCCTACCGCCTTGTGGAAGTTAAAGGTTTTTTCAAGTGCCGCTCCCACCATTTTGCCGTCCTGATAAACAGCGGCCCTTATAGTGGTGGTGCCGTTCAGCATTATCGGCCCGGAATAGATCGGTGCGGAGGCATCCAGCTTTTGATCGTTCAGTACATAACGGATCTCACTATCGGGGAACTCGTTTTGCAGACTGACCGATATAGTTTGATCTTCATTAAGCCGGCTTTGAGCGGTCACGGCGTAGGCGCTTCGGCTATAAGTGAGGCCCATAAGATCGAATCGCTTGAAAAGGGAGGGGATCTTCGCAGAGAAGCCTGGCCAGCTCTTTTTTGCTTCGGGGGTCCACAATACCTCTGCAAGCGCTGCGAGCCTGGGGTAGAGCATGTATTCAGACTCCTGCTCGTTGGTGACAAATTCCGACCACAAATTGGCCTGTGCGCCCAATATGTGTTTCTTTTGGTCAGAAGACATCGAATCCACCACCGGATCAAAGCTGTATACCTTGCTCAAAGGAACATAGCCGCCAAAGGCTATAGGTTCGTGATCGGGATCTCCCTGATACTGGTTGAGATAGACATAATCACCAGGGGTCATGACCACGTCGTGCCCCTGTTCGGAGGCTTCCCAGCCTCCCTGAAAGCCGCGCCAGCTCATGACGGTGGCACCGGGCGCCAGGCCTCCTTCCAGGATCTCGTCCCAGCCGAGCAGTATCCGGCCCTTCGAGCTGATAAACCGCTCCATACGCTTGATGAAATAACTTTGCAGTTCCGCAGTTGTTTTCAGGCCCTCTTCCCGCATTCTTTTTTGGCAGTGCGGGCATTTTTCCCAGTTTGTCCGGGTCGCCTCATCACCGCCGATATGGATGTACCTGGACGGGAACAGCTCCATGACCTCCATAAGTACGTCTTCCAGGAACGTAAAGGTTGCTTCCTTACCTGGGCAATAAATGTCTGTAATGGGCCAAACCCCTCCGGACGGCACAGCGATGGGTTCACCGAAACAGGAATACTCGGGATAAGCAGCCAGGGCGCTCATCACATGGGCCGGCATCTCAATTTCCGGCACCACTGTGATCCTGCGATCGCGGGCGTAAGCGACGATCTCCTTTATCTCTTCCTGTGTATAAAATCCGCCGTAGGTAGCCTTATCCCCGGCCTGGTTCTTTGTCCGCGCGTCCCAATGTTTTTGCTCCTGATCTACCCTAAAGCCGCCGACCTCGGTCAGTTTCGGGTACTGTTTGATCTCTATGCGCCAGCCCTGGTCATCCACCAGGTGCAGATGCAGGGTGTTCAGTTTAAACAGCGCCATCCGGTCCAGCGTGTGCAAGAGGTAGTCCTTTTCAAAAAAGTGGCGGGAAACGTCCAGCATGAGGCCGCGCCACGGATACCTGGGGTAATCGTTGATATCCAGGGCGGGAATGGCCCATTTGATTTCGGACCGCAATTGCGTGCTTTCGATCTCCGGCGGAAGTAACTGACGCAAAGTTTCGAGCCCATGCAAAAACCCGGATCTTTCACTGGCTGATACTTCTACAAAATCAGTTGTTATCTTAAGCCGGTAAGCTTCTTCGCCTAATTGCGCATCTGTTTTCAACAAAACAAAATTGCTTTCTGGTGCTGTATCTACGATCTCCGGCTCGAAACCCGTGGCCTGAGCGAACTTTCCGGCCAATGATGCAAAAAATGCCTGCTGATCCGGACCGGTGGTCACAAAACGGGTCGCTGCGTCAAATTCAAAAACACCGGTTCCCATACTCATTTCGGCAGGTTCGGGAATGAGGGGATGATCACTCAGCCTTGCGATTTCCCGTTTTTTGGGGTTACAGGACAAGATCACCAGGCAAAACGTAATTTGGGCCAGGATTTTAATGAAGTCCATTTTCTAATGTTTTAATTTTTCCCGGAACCATTCCAAACAGGAGTATCCTGTTACTGCTCAAATAACTCCAGCAGCGGCGTTCCCGTAGCTCCGCTGGGCAGGGGTATTTACAGTATCATGGATACGGTGGGGGCAATATCGGTGATCGCCACCTTTCTATCTAATTAACGCAAGTTGTGCCCCAGGGTGGTAAAGAGTAGAGAGACAAGGGTAGAAGGACTAGTGTGCTAATACTGACGCTGCGGTCAGCATTTGGATGGAGCATTTTGGCCTCCTTTTAGCAGGTCTAAGTCTCTATACTCTCTACCCAATACTCTCTACCCAAGTTGGTCACAACCTGGATTAATTAGTTGGCCTGTTTATGGCTTTAGAACGGCTAAAAATAGAGATTTTTATTTAAGACATCGTTGTCTTAAATAATACTTTTCTTTACAGGCTATAACTCAAGTTTCTTAAGCAGTGGGCTTCTATTCTCTTGTATTATGGCAGTTTAGTACTTAATTTAGAGTTTATGAGAACCATAAGAACTAAAACATGGCACATAAGATCTACGAAGAACGGCAACGCTATCACGACAGAATTGTGACAGCGCTCCTGGGCGCAGCAATTCTGGGCCTTCTCTATGGAGCGGCTTCTTATTTTTGGCGTACGGATATTACCCTCCTTTACAGCCTTATCTGCCTGGCTTTGGCCGGTGGATTGGGTTATGCTTTGTGGTGGTTGACACAGCTTCGCTATAAACTGGTCATCACGGATAAGAAGGTCAAATTCAAACTAAAACCCCTGACCGGAGGGGCTCGAAAAATTGCCTGGGAAGATATTGATTCCTGTACCCTGGTCAAAACGCCGGGTATGGCCAAGTGGCACGGCTCGAATCTGGCGCATCCCGGAGAAAAGATCTACACACTCGACGGCCGCAACGGTTTGATGATCGTTACCAAGGATGGACATCGATATTTCATCGGCTGCCAGAATATTGAAGACCTCCGCAAGGCACTCAGTCAGGAAGCTGATATTTGGAAAGTGGAAGATTGACTATTTTTAAGCCAGTTTCTTACTGATTTTAATTTAGTTTAAGCCGACAATATGCCATCAAGCTTTCTGAAGCATGGGATCTTATTTTTTTTAGTAATTCGCACGGCAATTACGATCGCGCAGAATCCGCAACTGAAATTCGATCACATTACCACTGCAAATGGGCTGCCTCAGGAGCATGTATTCGTCGTGCTGGAAGACAAAAAAGGCTTTCTATGGCTCGGTATGGAATCCGGGCTGGTTCGCTATGATGGATATACCTTCAAAATGTACACCCATGATCCGGAGGATCCCGCCAGTATCAGCAGCAATGTCATCAGAGCACTCTTCCAGGATGACAACGGTTTCCTATGGATAGGGACCGACGGCGGTGGGCTCTCCCGGTTTAATCCCCAACTTGAGCAGTTTACCAACTTTAAGTATGAACCAGACAACCCGAACAGTCTCAGTGGCAACCGGGTATATAGCATTGCCGCTGATAAAAGCGGAGCTATTTGGGTAGCTACCCTCACCAGTGGGCTGAACCGGATCGTTTTCGAAACTAACGAAAAGGCTACGTGTAAAGAAGCTATTTGCTTTACACGATTTCGGCATCGCCCTGACGATGGGGGTAGCCTCGCGGACGACAGGATCTGGACCATGCTCATTGATCGCAGAAACCGGCTCTGGGCTGGAACAGTCTCGGCCGGATTAGATATGCTGGATCTTAATTCCCTGTCCGGCCGGCCTCCCGAATTTGTTCATTTTAGGAATAAGCCGGATGCCCCGCAGTCTATTAGTGGTAATTCCATTAAGGCAATTTACGAGGACCGGAACGGGATACTCTGGGTGGGCACTGAATTCAGGGGACTCAATCGCTTTGATCCTCATCAAAATAAGTTCTCCTCCTGGCAATTTCATAAAAACATTCCGCACAGCCTGAGCCACAATCACGTCTCTTGCATTTTGGAAGACAGCAACGGAAGTTTGTGGGTGGGTACAAATGGAGGAGGGATGAATGTTTTCGATCGCGAGCAGGAAACCTTCATTCGGTATACCTATAACCCTTCGGATTCGTACAGCCTGAACGGTAATCTGGTTAACACGATCTATGAAAGCAGATCGGGTATCCTCTGGATCGGAATGGTTAATAAAGGCCTCAACTGGATTGACCCCCGCAAACAACTGATCAAACATTTTTATCACATTCCCGGACAAGCAGGCAGCCTGAACGGCAATCTGGTAAAGGCAGTGTACCAGGACCGGAATGGGAC
>JAGQXH010000160.1 GCA_020436695.1 Lewinella sp.
CTGACCACATTCCGCATTAAAAACGCACAGATCAGCGCTCCATACGTCCCCAGTGCATACCCCAGTACTGCCATCAAAGCCCCCACTGGAGCTAAAGCCGGACTAAAAGCGGAGGCTACCACCGGAGCCGAAGCTGCACCCCCTACATTGGCTTGACTTCCCACGGCCACGAAGAAAAAGGGTGCACGGATAATCTTGGCGACGATCAAAAGGATGGTCACGTGGATGATCATCCAGATGATACCGATGGCAAATAGCCCGAGATTATTGATCACATCACCCAGGTCCATGTGCATGCCGATGGTGGCGACCAGGATGTAGATGAAGACGCTGCCCCATTTCGAAGCGCCTACGCCCTCCAGTTCGCGGGCCCGGGTGAAAGAAAGCAATAAGCCGATCGTAGTGGAAATAACGATGAGCCAGAAGAAGCCGCTGGCCAGCGAATCCAGGTAATATTTCTTAAGGCTGTATTCGTGTTTGGCCATAAACGGGCCGATTATATCTGCTCCCCAATGAGAAATGGCTACCCCGCCAAACGCCACGGCCAGGAGTACGAAAAGATCTTTTGTGGAGGGTATTCGGGCAATACTGGCCTGATAATTTTCCACCTTGGTTTTCAGTTCATCGATAGCACTGCTGTCGGCTTTCAGCCACTTATCTACCTTTTTACTGATACCGGCTCCGTAAAGAAGGAATCCCATCCAGATGTTGGCTACTACTACATCCACCACGATCATACTGGCGAAAAGTCCGTCGGATACCTTGAAGATCTCCTTCATCGCCGTCTGATTGGCTCCGCCGCCGATCCAGGAGCCGGCAATGGTCGACAGACCGCGCCAGAGTTCATCGGGCGTCACCTGTATGAAGCCGGGGAAAACGTATGCGGTGACCAAGAGCGCAATGGGACCGCCGATAACAATGCCCAGGGTAGCAGACAGGAACATGATCAGGGATTTCGGCCCGAGATTGAGCAATCCCTGAAAATCGATATTCAGACACAGCAAGATCAGACTGGCCGGTAGCAGATAGCGGGAGGCCACAAAATACAAGCGGGAACCACGTTCAAATTGAGCGACTTCAGCGTGGTCGATATTATGGGCATCCAGAAAAGCCTGTACTTCGGCGTGAGAGGCGTGTGCCGGAAGCTCAAATCCGAGCCCCCGCAAGTGCTCCCAGAGATCGGGAGTATACCAGTCGGAAGCGATCAAACCCAGCGGCCAGTGGAGGAGTGCTGGTAAAAAATAGCACAACAACAGGGCCGGCACGTAGCGATAAAATTTCTGCCAGCCCGCCCCCGGATGATTGGAAGTGACGAATACGAGCGCCAGGACGGTCAGCAAAATACCGAGCACTACCGCATCATTGGTGAAAATCGGTTCCATACAGCTTAGTTTATCGGGCTAAGATAACAATTTGTACGGTTGACGGAAGATGGCTGACGGTTGACTAGGTACTACAAGCAAAGTGTTATGCCTTTGTATGAAAATGTGTTTTGGCGGTTTCGGGTTCTTGGTAGTGTAGGTTACCAACTATTGGATGGATAAGTATCCACGTTTTGCTATCCTCTTTATTTTTTGGATATTGATCGGATTCTGAGGGACAATCGGCTACATGTAGCATTGGCCTAAGCATAAACCGACATGTTAAGAAAACTATTCAGAAAAATAAGCTGGAAATATGCCATAGGGGAGATCGTATTGATCTTTCTGGGCATCACCATGGCCATCTGGTTCAACAACTGGAACGAACGGCAAAAATCCAGGCAGGTCGAGATCCGGTCTTTACAGGAAATTCAGAATGCCATTCATCAGGATCTGGTGGATATGGAAGAGAATCTGTTTGGTTTCGGTCAAAGAGTGGTGCTATACAAGTTATTGGTTCAGCATATCGAGGAAGGGCTGCCGATGGACGACAGCCTGCGCAGTATGTTGCCTTACCTGCAGGGGATCACTACTTTCCTGTCGAACACCGGACCCTACGAAACCCTGAAATCGAGGGGGTTGGAGACCATTAGCAATGATAGCATTCGTTTGAGAATATCACTCTATTACGATTTTGAGTTTGAGAAATTACAGTCCAACGAAAAGCAACATTATCAGCATTCCATATCCTATCTCAAGCCTTTGATGATGAAGCATTTCAATCTGTCTGACTATCGGCTGGAACCGCTGGATTATGAGCAGATGATACACGATTTTGAATTCAGGCAGACCATCTACTGGGCGCTCAGAACGGATAGTTACATGCTGGAACTGTATAAAGACCTCTTTGCGATCGCACAATCTTTGGTGAAAGATCTGGAAGAGGAGATCGGGCGGCTGGATTGAGCGGTCCGGGGCCGGCTGTAAGTTACTCAGCGTAAATGGGCAAGACAGAAATACCTGAATATTTACTAGACTTTCAAGTCAATTAGATGTGTTCCATGGCTTCATTGTTTCATTGACTGGACAACCATGTATCAATGGAACCATGTAGCAATGAATAGCACGTTGATGAAAACGTTCCATCATTAATGGTGTTATACAATTTTGTTGATAATGTATAAACCTTCCGATCTATGCCCGTAAGTGTACAACTTGCACGGATCGACTGACCTTCAACCCAATTTTTCTCTTATCTTACTGCTCCTTAATTCGCAATAAGAAAAAACATCTATGAAAGGTACACTCACTATGCTTCTGGCCGTCGTGCTGCTGGTGCAATTTGCAACAGCACAGGCTCCAGCTACTACCATTATGGGCTTTTCCGACGAAGGAAGCCGCACCCAAGAGGCATTGGAAGATAAATTCGACAGCTATATTCAGGCGAAAAATCTGGACGATTGGATGAAATATATGTCGGCTCGTCCGCACCATGTAGGTTCCCCCTACGATAAGAAGGTGGTGGACTTTATGGCCGAAAAATTCCGTTCCTGGGGTTTTGATGTAACAATCGAAAAATTCGATGTGCTGTTCCCTACTCCCAAACTCAGATTATTGGAAATGATCGCCCCCGATCGCTATAAGGCCAGCCTTCAGGAGCCGCCGGTTGCAGGTGATACTTCCTCCTCTATGCTTGAAGAGGCATTACCTCCATACAACTGCTTTTCCATCGATGGCGATGTGACGGCCGATCTGGTCTTTGTCAACTACGGTATCCCGGCAGATTACGAGGAACTGGAAAAACGGGGTATCGATGTAAAGGGCAAGATCGTGATCGCCAAATATCAGGGATCCTGGCGGGGCATCAAGCCCAAAGTTGCCGCAGAAAAGGGAGCCATCGGCTGTATTATCTATTCCGACCCGAAAGATGACGGCTACTATCAGGGGGATGTTTATCCCGAAGGCGCTTTTAAAAATGAATACGGTGTACAGCGCGGTGCGGTAATGGATCTGCCGCTTTTTCCGGGCGATCCGCTCACGCCGGGTTATGGCGCTACCGATGATGCCAAAAGGCTGGAGATCGATGAATCTCCGGCATTGACCAAGATCCCGGTCTTGCCTATTTCCTATCACGATGCGGAGCCGCTGCTGCGAGCACTGGAAGGCCCGGTAGCACCGGCTTCCTGGCGGGGTGCTTTGCCGATAACCTATCACATTGGCCCCGGTCCGGCGAAGGTACATCTGAAGCTGGAATTCAACTGGGAACGGAGACCGGCCTACGATGTGATCGCCAAACTGAAAGGCAGCACCTTCCCCGATGAGTGGGTGATCCGCGGTAACCACCACGATGCCTGGGTACACGGTGCCAACGACCCCATCAGCGGTATGGTAACGGTGATGGAAGAAGCCAGAGCGGTCGGTGAACTGGCCAAGACCGGCTGGCGCCCGAAAAGGACCATCGTCTATTGTGGATGGGGAGCTGAAGAGCCCGGCCTCATCGGATCTACGGAATGGGTAGAGACTCACGCTGAGGAGCTAAAGCAAAAAGCGGTAGCTTACATCAATACCGACGGTACGGGGCGAGGGTTCCTCTTTGCCGGAGGTTCTCATACCCTGGAGCAATTTTTTGATCAGATCACCCGCGATGTAAAGGATCCTCAGAAAGGAGTAAGTGTATTCGAGCGCCGCAATGCGCTCAGTATGGTGTCCGGTGGTGGAAAAATGAGTCATTATAAATTATCGGCTTTGGGTTCCGGCTCGGATTATTCTCCCTTCTTCCAGCATCTGGGGGTCGCTTCCTTCAATATGGGATTCGGTGGCGAAAGCTCCGGTGGAGAATATCACACGATGTACGATTCTTATGAGCACTACACCCGCTTTAAGGATCCGGGCTTTCAGTACGGTGCTGCACTGGTGAAGGTAGCCGGCCGTACCACGCTACGTCTGGCCGACGCCGAAGTGTTGCCTTTCGAGTTCAATAAATTTGCCGGTACCCTCTCTACCTATATTGATGAAGTGACCAAACTGGCCGATCAAATGCGTAGCCAGACTGAAAAGGAAAACGAACTGATCAAGGATGGCTATTACGATCTGGCGGCCGATCCGACCGAAACTTTTGTGGTGCCGGAAGCAAAAGACGAAGTACCCTATCTGAATTTTGCTCCGCTGCAAAACGGACTGCACCACGTGATGCAACAGGCTAAAGCCTACAGTACCTCTAAAGCGGTGAAAATGTCTCAGGATAAGCGGGAAACACTTAATCAACTGCTCAAAGACATCGAACGGGCCCTTACCCGTGATGAAGGATTGCCGCGCCGTCCCTGGTTCATTCATCATATTTATGCTCCTGGGTTTTATACCGGTTACGGTGTGAAAACCCTGCCCGGAGTACGGGAAGCCATCGAACAGCGCGACTTTAAGGAAGCACAGGAACAGATCGATATCCTTGGGAAGGTACTGGATGGATTTGCGGAGAAGATCAGGTGGGCTACTAAGATCATTGGGGACTAACCCTCGACTTCGCTCGGGTGCCGTCTCTCGACTTCGCTCGGGTGCCGTCTCTCGACTTCGCTCGGGTGCCGTCTCTCGACTTCGCTCGGGCGCCGTCTCTCGACTTCGCTCGGGTGCCGTCTCTCGACTTCGCTCGGGTGCCGTCTCTCGACTTCGCTCGGGATTTGCTCCCCTGCGAAGCGGAGGGGCCGATGATGATGACAGCGTGATCCAGACGGTTCCCCGCAATACCTTTTTAAAAAATAGAAGAAATGAAAGTTTATCTATATCTGACCTTATTGCTGTTGGCGACCAGTCCGATGCAGGCGCAGCAGGTGGAGAAGTTTGATTATGCCTGGGCGGAGCGGGACATGGTGCGTCACGGGGTGGAGGCCATACTGATGTGCAACGGGCTGTTTACATCGGAGCGAACGCTGGAGCAGGTGTTTGCTCAGGAGCTGGCCTACCTGCCTCAACCCATAGGTACGGCACGGGGTGGCGATTATGAAGTAGACTGGCAGCGGAAAGCAGTGGCCATTGGTGCACCCGGTGGTACGCCCGTAATGCGGGCCGTATTCAGAGAAGGCCTGGGATGTGTGATCCTGGCACCGGACCAGACCTTTGAGGTGATCGATGAATTGCCCCAACTGGAACTGGCACCCCTGGCAGGAGATCCGGCCGCTATTTCCTGGCCGGACGGTGATCTGGTACCGGAGATGAAACTACCGGACGATATAGATCCGAAAGCCTTGCAGGCGGCCTCCGATTGGGCTTTTGATCGGGAATCCCCCGAGCAGGTCACCCTCAGCCTGTTGATCGTCCACAAAGGGCAGATCATTCACGAGCGTTATGCTCCGGGCGTAAATATGAGCACCAAGACCCGCACCTGGTCTACGGCCAAAAGTATTGCCGTAACGCTAATGGGCATGCTGGCTGATCAGGGTAAACTGGCATTGGATGAACCGCTTGGACTGGACTGGCTGCCGAAAGAAAGGGCTCCGGAAAATGACCCCCGGAACGAGATTACCCTGAGGCATGTGCTGAATATGTCCAGTGGCCTGTATACGGTGGATAACCGCAGGATGGAATATGCCACGGGCTCGGGCCTGTCTTACTGGGCCGGGGCCAGTTCCGTAAATGGCGCATTGAACCGCGGGCTGATCCGCCGGCCCGGCACGTTTTGGGATTATGAGAATTATGATACCATTCTGGGCGTACTGGCTATGAAAAAAGCACTGGGCGATGAGAAAACCTATCTGGAATTCCCCCGCCGCGCTCTTTTTGATAAGATCGGGATGCGTAATACATTTACCAGCGTGGATCGTTTCGGCGACTTCATCATGAGTAGTCAGGTATACACCAATGCGCGGGACCTGGCGCGGTTTGGTCTGTTGTATTTGCAGAATGGCGTATGGAACGGGGAGCGGCTGTTGTCCGAAGACTGGATAAAATTCGCACGCACACCCGCACCGGCCACCGCCGAACGCGGTAATTTCTACGGCGGACAATGGTGGCTGGTGCCAGACGACCGGACCGACGTGCCGAAAGATGCCTATTCTACAGCCGGTAATCGCGGGCAGTACGTCATCGTAGTTCCTTCCCACGATCTGGTGATCGTCCGTCGCGGACTGGATTACGGACGGCAGGGATTTGATCGCTGGGATCTGTTGCGGGAGGTGGTGAAAGCGGTAGACGGGGGACGATAAACGGATCACCGTAAATAAAAAAAATCCCTGCCTTTGTTGCAAAGCAGGGATGCGGTGTTCCTAAGCACGATCGGCCTGGGATCCACTTATAAATATTAAGATTGAGATAAAGGCAATACTAGCGATCCAGCCCGAAGGACAGACCAAGGCTTACCTGCCAGTGCTGGTTGTATCTTTCGGAAGCGGATTCCGTGATATCAGAAAATCCCTGCAGATAGCGCACATCCGTATTCAACCAGATCCCACGAGGTGATACCCGGTAATGGAAACCCAATCCGGCGGTACCGGCCAGATCAAACTTGTTGTAACTGTCGATCACTTCTGTTTCTCCTCTTTCGGCATTCACCAGGAAACCCGGAGCGATACCGGCGTAGATCTTGGGACGGAAATCATCTCCCAGATCGCGGAAAAAGTATTGGAACATTACCGGAATACGGATATAGTTCAGGGCCAGGTCGTTTTCTACACCACCTTCGGATCCTTCACCGCTGTAGAGCAGGTCTACACCCAGGCCGGTGTGCTCGCTGATGCTGTAAGTAGAGGTGATCCCGAGTACCATCAGGGTATTGGCTTTGGTTGCTACATCGTTGCTGTTGGTCGTTTTAGCAAAGTTGACACCCACGCGCGGGCCGATAGAAAAGTTTTGGGCAGATACGGTGTAGGTAAAGGTCATTAGTAAAGCCATTGCCAAAAATAAAGATCGTTTTTTCATGACTGTGAATATTTCATTTGGTTTTAGAATTTTGTTTTGGAACCCTATTTTTGGCCGCCGTGTTCGCAGACCTGCAATGTGTTGATGGAAAAAAGTGGATCAGGCCTCTCAAATAATCCGGATAAATTGCCGCTATGCATCATCATGGACCTTTAGAAACCGGGGTTTTGGTATCTTTAGCATCAGGTAGCAGCCACCGGAAGAAGCCTATGGTAAAACGATATTATAAATGGATCCTCTGCCTGGGAGCAATCTGGAGCCTGAGCTTTACCGCTCATGGTCGGACGGAGATCGATTCTCTCCTGCAGGCGCTGGACCAAATGATCCAAAAGAGTAGCGTTTATTCCAATAAGAAAGCCGAGCAGTTAGGTAAACTCAGTGCTCAACTGGATCAGGAAGACACCAGTGTAGAAGAAAAATACGGGCTGTATGATCAGTTGTTCGAAGCCTATCGACAATACCGGTTTGATTCCGCGCTCTATTATGTTCAGGCCAAACTTGAGCTTTCCCAGGCTGCCGGCCGCCGGGAATGGATACAGGATGCCCGCCTTAAACTTTCGGCCCTACTCACTTCGGCGGGAATGTACAAGGAATCGATCGATAATCTGAAAACGATCGATAAAGACCAGCTACCGGCGTATTTGCTTGCCTTTTACTACCACAATTACAAACAGGTGTATGAATCACTCAGCGAATATGCCTCGGATGACAAATATGCACCGGCCTACGATCAATTGGCCAAAACTTATCAGGATTCCCTGCTGAAAAGTCTTCAGCCAGGAACTAATGGCTATGAAATGGAACTCGGCGTTTTGTTGATGAAGGCCGGAAAACTTGAGGAGGCAGCCGCCGTCTATCGCGATCTGGTAGAAAAAAAAGTGGAAGCAGGAAGTGCGGTTCATGCGGGGGTGACCGCAACGCTGGCATACATCTATGGCCTGCAGGATAAGACCGAGCTGCAAAAAAAGTACCGCATTCTATCCGCTATGTCCGATATAAAGGCGGCTGTAAAAGAGAATGCTTCTCTTACCGATCTGGCTATACAGTTATACCAGGAAGGGGATATCAGTCGGGCCAATGCTTATATAGAGCATGCACTCGAGGATGCCAATTTTTACAATGCCCGGCAGCGTAAAGTAGAAATATCGGAGGTATATCCTATTATTAGCGGAGCCTATCAGATGCAGGTGGAGCATCAGAATGATCGACTGGGTAGGTACTCAAAAGCCATCACCATCATTTCGGTACTGCTGGGAGGTGCGCTGATCTGGATCTACTGGCAAATGCGTCGGCTGGCCCGGGCGCGCCGGCATTTGCACGAGGCCAACCAACAGCTCCAAAGCCTGAACCAGCAGTTAAAGGAAGCCAATTTTGTAAAGGAAGAATACATCGGCCACTTTCTGAACCAGTGCTCGGTGTATATCGAGAAACTGGAAAACTATCTCAAAGTTGTCCGTAAGAATGCACTGGCGGGCCGCACCAAATCACTTGTAGAGATCTCGGAGCCCAACACCCTCATTCAGTCCGAATTGAAAGAATTCTATCACAATTTCGATACTGCCTTTCTGCAGCTCTATCCCAATTTTGTGCACGATTTTAATGATCTGCTGAAACCGGACCAGCGGATCAATCTTAAGAAGGGCGAACTCCTTACCACAGAACTGCGCATCTTCGCACTCATTCGCCTGGGGATCAACGACAGTAATAAGATCGCCCATTTCCTCCGGTATTCGGTTAATACCATCTACAATTACCGGGCACAGATCAAGAATAAGTCCGTTGTGGAGCGGGAATTATTTGAAGACCGGGTCCTGGAAATAGGAACGTTTAAACAGTGATCAAAGAGCCAATATCACGACCCCTGCGTAGGATAAATAAGCCGAAGATCAGGGCGTGAATCCAGATAGGCTATTGTTTAAACGAAATTTTTGCCGCTTCAACGTCCACTTTCTAGTATAATGTTTCCCTGTTTAAGGGGTTGATCTTCAATTATTTGAATTTTCCGGTATCCTGAATTTGTCCACTATTCCTGAATGACCGGTTAATTATGCCGGTTTGACACTTATATTTGTATTGTTCCGACCTGTAATATTCTTCAGCGTTTAATAATCTGTGATAAATGTCTTCTACGGACGTTGGTCCGATAGTAGCTTTGCCCATACTCCTACTTGATCAATGGGCAACCGGAAACTTAAAATATCGTCTCCACCTGATCACTCCCTGAAACCAGTGATCGGGTGGATGTGCGAGTAGATTTGACGCTTCTCAAAAAAGATCTCCAGATAGTGACAAGTTGGTCCATTCCTGTTCTGCCCCATGAAACATGAGTCATTCCATATGTTCAGACAGAATCGTAAGTGATTAGAAACCAGTCTGCCCTTCTTTGGGCAACCGACAACTAGGAGATTATCAATGTTGATCAGGGATTTCTCCCTGAAGCCTTGCACCTATTCTGATTATTCGAGATGACTCATGTTTCTACTGCATATTCTCGCATTCCGCTATTCTGTCCGTCTCAGCAAATGTAAATTGTAACTAAGTTTAACTACCTTCGTAATAAATTGAGAAGATAATATTTAACCGGGTAAAGAAAAACCAAAATAGATAGCGAAAAGCGCGGGGATATGCACATCTTACTACAAAAGCAGTTCAGGTTGCCCACCATAGCGCTGGTCTTATCCCAATTGTGCTTGTTCCCTCCTACTTCCCGTGCTCAGAACCCGACGATTGATAGTCTTTGGGCCGCCGTTAACCAGACGGAGAATCTTGTTGAAAAAGTAGACCTCTTCAATTATTTAGCCGAAGAATATAAAGACATTGATCTCAACGAAGCAGTTGAGCTGTGCCAAAGATCACTGAAAGTAGCCAATAAGATCGATTATCCGATAGGCATCTGTTATGCCTATAACATACTCGGGACCCTCTACGATGATCTCGGAGTGGGGGATAGTGCCTATTATTACTTTGATAAAGCGCTGGAACTGGCTATTGAGGAGGAAGACCAGTATGCGCTGTCGGTAGTAAAGAATAATTTCGGACTGCATTATCTGATTGGAGGTAATTATACGCTGGCGCTGAAATATTTCCAGGAATCGCTGGAGCGCATCGAGGAGCCTTTATACTTTGTAGATCTCAAGATCACCTACAACAATATTGGGGTGATCCACGAAGAACAGGGAAATGCAGAAAAGGCAATTGAGTACTATCAAAAGGCCGGAGATTTTGCTACGGCAAATGGCGATCCCTTATTCGGCCTGCTATGCTATGGATATATTGCGCAAATGAGGGAGGATTATGACAAAGCCATAGATTGCTATCAGCAGGCACTGGTGATTTACCGCAAGGAAGAAGACCCCCTGCACACCGGTGAGACCTTATATTATCTTGGAGAATGCTTTCTGGGAAAGAAAGATTACGATCTGGCCCGTCAATATCTGAACGAAAGCATGGAGATCTATGATGGTTTGGAAAGAGTATCCGATGTGGTAGAGATCTACCGGACCATGGCGGAGGTGTACGAGGCAGAAGACAGAAATGATATGGCTTTGTCACTCTATCACCAGGCACTGGCACTGTCGGAGCAAAGTGAACAGATCACGCTACTGGTTCCTGTCTATAAGGCACTTGCCCGGCAGTATGCTCGCCAAAAACAGTTTGAAAAGGCGTATCAGTACCAGTTGAAATATCAGGAACTGAATGATGAGATCTATGATAATGATACCAAGGAACGGATCGCCCAACTGGAGAACAATTATGAACTGGCAGTAAACAAGGCAGAACGCGAAAGGTTGGAAGCCGAGCAGGCAGAGAAAGAAGCCAAGGTCCGTCAGAGCAATTTCCTGGCCATCGCCAGCACCATATTATCGATCATGGTCGCCATCATCGCTTTTGGCTTTTACCGGGCCGGACGACAGAAGAAGTTGCTGAATAAGCAGTTGGAAAGTAAAGTTCGGGAACGAACTTCCGAGATCGAATACGTCAACCAGCAACTACTCGAATCAAATCAGGAACTGGAACGCTTTACCTATATCGCTTCACACGACCTGAAAGAGCCCCTCCGGAATATCACCAGCTTTATCAATCTTATCGAAAGGAAACTGGAAGACCGAAAAGACCCGGAATTGGAAGAATATATGAGTTACGTGACCAAGAACACCCGTCAGATGTACAATCTGATCGAAGACGTACTCAATTTTTCCCGTATCGCTGCTCTGGACATGCGGGAGATCGACTGGGTGGACCTCAATTTGTTGATGATTGACGTACAGGCTACCCTCAACGGAGTGATCCGGGAAAAAAATGCAGAACTAATTATTGAACCGCTGCCGCAGATCAGAGCCCATCAGACGCATGTGTCCATGGTCTTTAAGAATCTGATCGAAAATGGTCTGAAATACAACGAATCGGATAAGCCGATAGTAAGGGTTAGTTATACCGAGGAGAAAAAATGGTATTGCTTTTCCGTGAGTGACAATGGTATCGGGATCGACCCGAAGTACCACGATCAGATCTTCGAAATGTTTAAACGCATGACTACCCGCGACAAATATGAAGGTACAGGGATTGGTCTGGCCATCTGCAAGAAAATTGTCAGTAAATACGGTGGGGTATTTAAGGTGGAGAGCAGGGAAGGGCAGGGCAGCACCTTCAGCTTTACCTGGCCGAAATAATTTCAAACTTAATCAGCTTTAAGCTTCCAATACCGCTCTAACCTTATCTTCGGTAAAGGGAATATGCCGCAGCGCTTTGCCGGTAAGACTCAGAAAGGCATTGGCGATGGCTCCACCTACCAACGGCAGGCTTAATTCCCCGATACTGGTCGGAGATTCCTCAGAAGGTAGCAGATGGATGTCGATTTGCTCCGGAGCATCGGCCATCCTCAATATGTGGTAATTGTGAAAATTGGATTGCTGCACCCGGCCGTCTTTAAACGTAATGCTTTCCTGCAATACGCTGCTGATCCCCATAATGATCCCACCTTCTATCTGAGCCTTTGTATTACCCGGCTGGACGACGATGCCGGCATCCACAGCTGTCCAGAAATGATGCACCCGGATCTTGCCTTCTTCCAGCGAAATTTCAGCAACCCCGGCCGCAAAAGATCCACCGTGATCGGTAACCGATAATCCGCGGGCCCGTCCTTCGGTGGGAGGCGTTCCCCAATCAGACATTCGGGCTACCTCTTTGAGGACTTTCATCTCACGGGGATGTTCCCGCATCAGCCGCAGACGGTAATCAAGCGGATCGATACCCTGGTCGTGGGCAATCTCATCAATGAATGCCTCAATGGCGAATTTATTGGCGCCATGACTTACCGAACGCCAGTGTTTGGTACGAACGCCTTCGTCGATATTCCGTACTTCCACCTGATGATTAGGCAGGCTGTAATAGTCACAACGACCGGCCGAACCCAATAACCCGCCGCCGGTACCGGCGATGCAGTGTCCCCAGGCAATCAGGTCGCCCATCTGATCGACACCGGCCTGCATTCGTTGCAGGCTGATCGGGCGGTAAGCACCGTATTGGAGGTCATCTTCTCTCGTCCAGATCACTTTGACCGGTCTTAATATGGCTGCTGACATCAAAG
>JAGQXH010000161.1 GCA_020436695.1 Lewinella sp.
TAGGCATCCAGTCGGTCAGTTGCGGCATCGGAATATTGAATGGAATTCCAACGGCCGTTGCAGATACCGCGATCATGGAGCCCGCCAGGAAACAGAACATCAGAGCATTGACCAAATTGTAAACAGTAGCCAGATCCCGGCCACAGATCTTCTGCAATTTATAGTATAAGGTAATTCTTTCTTTTACGGCAATGGGAGCGCAAAGTAATGCCCAGCTCAGCACCGCCAGAAGATTGCCGACCAGCAATCCTAAAATGAGGTCGCCGGCACCCGCACCATGCGCTACGAACAGCGGGCCGATCACAAATTCCGTACCGGCAGTATGTTCACCGGCATACATTCCCAAAAAACTCCGAAGCCCTTTGAGCTTACTTTGCGGTATAGGTTCCTTTTCAAATTCTTCGACGCGCTCGAGGCGGGCGCTTAACTTGTCCAGTAGCATTTCGTTGTTGTTTTGTTGAAGGCATGGCTTTTTGGGAAGATCGATTAAAGGTAAAAATAAAAGCAGGATTTTTTTCCAATTACGCTTTTCCCCATATAATTCCCGTTCTGTGGTGTTCTGTTTTGCTTCCTGGATAGATCGATTGTCCTGATAATGTATTTCTTTATCAACAAAAAGCCTTTAATTTGAGGAGTGCGAAATGTCCAACTTTAAATTATCAAAAATGAAAAACCATACCCATACTACCCGTCGTCAATTTTTAGCCACTGCAGGATTGCTGGCCGCCGGAAGCCTAAGTCCGGCATTTTCAAAACCCATTCTTAAAACTTTCAAAAAGCGACAATTCAAACTATGCCTCAATCCAGGCATAATCGGTGTAAAAACCACCCAGAAGGAATTGCTGGATATGGCCATTGCCCACGGTTATGAAGCCATCATCTCCCTGCCTAATGAACTAATGAACTTCACTGAAGAGGAGTTGCAGGCCTTCCGCAAAAAAATGAAGCAAAACAAGATCAGTTGGGGTTCCACCAATCTGCCGGTGGAATTCCGTCGGGATGAAGCCCGCTTTAAAGAAGATCTGCAAAAGCTGCCCACCGCCGTTCAGGCACTCAAACGCGCCGGCGCTACCCGCATGAACACCTGGGTACTGAACGGAGATAATGCGCTGACCTATAATGCCAACATGAAACAACATGCGGACCGCTTACGGGAATGCGCCAAAATACTCGGGGAACACAACATCCGGCTCGGCCTGGAATATGTGAGTCCCAAAACCATCATGACCCGCTTTAAATATCCCTTTATGCGGACGATGGCCGAAGCCCGGGAACTGATCTCCATCATCGGCGAGAAAAATGTAGGCCTGGTGCTGGATAGTTTCCACTGGTATTGTGCAGAGGATACTACAGAAGACATTCTCTCGCTGGACAAGAACGATATTATTACCTGTGATATCAACGATGCCCGCACTGACCTTTCCCGCGACGAGCAGATCGACGGCACCCGGGAGTTGCCCGGAGCTACCGGTGTGATCGACCTGAAACCTTTCCTGAGTGCACTGGTAGAGATCGGATATGACGGCCCGATCCGGGCAGAGCCTTTCAATAAAACGTTGAATGAGATGGACAATGAAGCGGCACTGAAAGCCACTCATACGGCTATGGCGAAGGCATTTGCATTGGTCGAATAAGAACTGATTTAAAAAAATTATGCGTTGGAAATTATCTATTGTGCTCTTGCTGTGTCAGGCTCTCCCTTTGTTGAGTCAGAAAAACTTCCTTCCTGCTCACCTTATCGATATGGAGGGTAACACGTTCGTTGGCGAGATCGATTATCGCGAATGGAACATCAATCCCTCTTCTATCGAGTTTCGTGAAGATGCATTGAGCGAAGGACGGGAGCTTGGTGTAAAGGATATCCGGCAGTTTAGCATTGACGCCAATCAGGAATTGTATGAACGAGCCGTCGTCAACCTCAATGTGGAATCGGTGGAGTTCGGCTATCAGCCTATTTTCCAAAATTACAATACCATTGATTCTAAGATCGAAAAGATTTTGACGGTTGTATTCCTCCGGGTATTGATCAAGGGGAAACTAAACCTGTATCAGTATATCGATATCAATAAAAGGGTACACTATTTTATTCAAAAGGGCGATGGCCCTATTCATGAACTCACTTACCGGGAAGTGCATCTGCTGGAACGGGCTCCTGTGCTCAAGCAGGGAGAAGCGCGGAGCGAAACGGATTACAACGGCGTGATCTTTCAAACCTATAAGCAGGAATTGGCGCAATTGATGGGGGATGATTGCCCAGCTGCTACCCGTACGCTTGGTCAACTGCGATATTCCAATCTGATCCTGAGCGTGGTGAAAAAATATAACAACTGTATGGGAGGCTCGACCTATATTCGCAGCGGGGATAAAGTTTTCTGGTCTCTTTTTCTGCAGGCCGGCTTCCAATCCTCCAGTACCAATATCAGTGGGAAGAGTGTACCGGTAACGCCAAATATGCCGGTCGACCTTACTCCTTATTATGGATTCGGGTTTGAAGTTTCGATCCCGCGCACCCGGAAAAAAGCCAATGTGGGTTTAGAGTTGGCATTTTTAAATAACGAGGCTTTTTCCGCTACCCAATTCAACAACCGGTATGGAGACCCAAGACATTTGGAATACGATCTGTCTTTAAAGGGCATCCGGGGCGTTTTTTTCGGGAAGTACGTCCTGTATCATGGGAAGTATATTCCCTATGTGAAAGCCGGCGCAGGTTTCATCAAGTACAATAAAAGAAACTATGCGATCACTGAGATTGAAGCTTCCGGCAATGAACGTTCCGACCATGAGCTGCGGGAAGCCGAGTTTGTGGCTCTTTTTTCTGCCGGTGTGCTATACAGACGTTTTTTTCTGGAAGCACGTTTAGAATCCGGGACGGATATTGACCCGACCACCGGCTATAATCTCAAAGTGAACCGACTAGCTTTGCTGGTTGGATACCGATTCGGTAAGCATTAGCGGGTCAGGGATTATCCTGAACTAGGCCCAATATTTCTCCCCTTCTTCATAGGGAATGCACGAATCAAACCGCCCCGGTACCGGCGCATAACGCATAGCCTTTGTCATTCCCACTTCCGAGGTGAGGAAACCGAGTAAACTCAGCTGCTTCAGCATCCTGTAGTAATGAGGCGGATCGCCGGGTTGCTGCTCAGCTTTGACGACAGTTACTTCGTCTTCCAGCTTCAACAATAAGTCATGACGCTGCTCAGCACTGGCCTCTATGAAATCTTTCTGATACAACTGCCGGCTTAGTTCATTTAGACTTGCTAGGCCGGCCAGGAAGATCTGCTGTTCCTGCTCATCGTAGCACTCCGTGACAACGATGTTCATAAAACGTCCTACCTCTGCATCTTTGGCTCCCGGCGTCAGATCGGTTTTCGGCAAAATAGTTTCGGCGACCTCGTCTGCCAGTGCCTCATAACCGTTATCGGTAAGCAGGCCAACGAAATCGGGCACATCGGTCTTGCATCCGGTATTCAGAAAGAGCTGCCCGCCGATCACGGTGCCGCCCATGATCATTGCTACGGTGGAAAGTGCTTCTCTGCGATTCATAGAGGTTAGTCTGTCAGTCGTAAGTCTGTCAGTCGTAAGTCAATGACTGAAGACTTACGACTTATTGACTGGCGACTCGTTATATATTCATTTTTTTCAATTCCTCCACTGCATAATTGGCCGCCCGGGCCGTAAGTGCCATGTAGGTGATCGAAGGATTCTGACAGGCCGAGGAAGTCATGCAAGCCCCATCGGAGACGAATACATTCTTTACGGCATGCATTTGGTTATGGCCATTGAGAATAGACGTTTTGGGATCTAAGCCCATACGTGCCGTACCCATTTCGTGGATGCCCTGTCCCGGATGACCCTGGCTATCCGCTGTCCGGATATCCGCTAAACCGGCAGCTTCCAGCATTTCCGCTCCATCGTTGAGTATGTCATCCAGCATCTTCATTTCATTCTCTTTGTATTCACAGTCAATCTCCAGTTGCGGAATGCCCCACTTATCCGTTTTCTCATTACTCAATCGCACGTGATTCTCGAAATATGGCAGGTGTTCTCCCATGCCCGTCATCCAAACGCTCCATTTCCCCACTTCGGTCAGTTTTTCTTTAAAGACAGCACCAATTTTTGGATCGTCATCCGTCAGGTTACCACGGCCCCGGCTCGCACCAAGGGAATAGGCATATCCCCGCAGATAGTTATCTCGCTTATCATTACCAAAATTGCGGTAACGCGGTATATAGCCCGCCGCCGGTCGTTTACCGAAATAATATTTATCCCGCATCCCTTCGTAGGTAGCGTTGATCCGCCCCCGGTAATTGTGATCCATCAGGTAATGACCAAGCACACCACTATCGTTACCCAGGCCATTGGGAAAGCGACCGGAGATGGAATTCAATAAAATGAGGGTAGAATTGAGGGTGCTGGCATTAACAAAAATGATGCTGGCGTAGAACTCCATCGTTTCCATCGTCTCGCTATCGATCACCCGCACCCCGGAAGCTTTCTGCGCTTGTTCGTCGTAAATGATGGAATGTACCACCGAAAAAGGCCGGACAGTCAGATTCCCGGTAGCTTGTGCAGCCGGCAAGGTAGAAGAATTGCTGCTGAAATAAGCCCCATACGGGCAGCCCCTGGCGCACCGGTTTCGGTACTGGCAAGCGCCGCGTCCATTGTGCGCCTGGGTAAGATTGGCCTGCCGGGACATGATCAGATTCCGTCCGGGAAAGGTAGCTTCGATCCGGGCCTTGATGTGTTTCTCCAGGCAGTTCAGCTCCATGGCCGGCAGGAATTCCCCATCCGGCAATTGCGGCAGGCCTTCCTTGCTGCCGCTTACCCCGATAAATTTTTCTACATGGGAGTACCAGGGCGCCAGATCTTCGTAACGAATGGGCCAGTCGACACCAAAACCATCTCTGGCATTAGCCTCAAAATCGATATTGCTCCAGCGCTGCACCATGCGGGCCCACATGAGCGATTTACCGCCTACCTGATAGCCGCGCACCCAGCTAAAGGGTTTGATCTCTTCGTAGGGATGATCTTTTCGATCGATAAAAAAATGAGCGGTATCTTCCCTACGGCCCGGTTTGCCAAAACGTTCCAGGCGGTGACGAAATTCCCAGACTTCCTTCATTGCCGTCGGATAGTCTTTGACATGTTCCACATTACGGCCTCTTTCCAGAACAAGTGTTTTCAGTCCTTTCTCACACAATTCTTTGGCAGCCCAGCCTCCACTGATGCCCGACCCGATGACAATGGCATCGTAAGTGTGTTCTTTCTTAGCTTTTAAATTGAGGTTGACGTTGTCCAGTGTATCCGACATGGTTTTTCGTTTCAAATGATACGGCGAATATTTAAGCGGTGTAATGCGACAGGATATGGCAGATTAGCAACATCGGAGATCACAGTACATATACCACTAATACTCAATCATTTGACTTAAAACAACCAGCCATACCCTTACTGATGAACGGAAGAATAAGAAAGCTTATCCCCTTCCGGAGTAGTAATATCGATGATGCGCAGTACTTGCACCCCGGCCGAGTCCAGTAGTATGACGATCTCCGATTGCAGCGGCAGGGTTTCTATACAGGCGTAGCAACCGATATCGGCGTCCAGGCTGCTACACTGATCCTTGATCCGTCGCACAAGGATACGCAGGTTTTCGGCGTGACCAAGGGAGTCATCAGGAGTCGGATCAGGAAAAAGGTCCTGGGTGAACTGATTGATGTGGGTACGCAGCCCGTCCTCGTTGCGATCGATCAGATCGGTCTGAAAAGTACCACAATTGATGTTAAAAGTATCTTTAGAGCAAGCTGTGTAGCTCAGAACAACTGCCAGGAACAGCAGGGTGAAAAGCGATCTCATGTTTTTTAAGGGCAGACGCCCTTCTATTTCAAAGAGGTTGGGTCTATGGTTCCGTATTCCTAACGATTCCCCACATCTTTCAGTGAATAGCACCATTCCAGAAGCCGCCTATTTTATACTTACTACTCCTTTCAGCGGCTGGCCTACTTTTCCCAGTGATCTATGATCGATACCTAGCAGAGCAGCTACGGTAGCTGCGATCTGATTCTGGTACGATTGTCTGTCCGTCGTCACTTCTCCCAAAGCTTTGGTATCCGGCCCTAAAGCCGCTATCCAAATCTGCCCGGCATCAGGGATCTCGGAGCCATGATGACGCCAGTTTTCAATGGGTTGTGTACCGCGTCCGTGATCGGTTGTGATCAGTATGGTAGTTTTTCCGGCATAGAAAGGGTCCTGTTGGATATACTCCCACAATTCAGCGATGAAAGCGTCGGTCCGATGGGCAGATTCTATGTATCTGTCGTAGGCGCCATCATGAGCATAATCATCAGTTTCGCCGTAGGAAATATACGTAAGACGCGGATGTTTTTCCTGAAGGTACAGTTTGGCAAAGTGATGGGTGAATGCATCAAATCTTACCGATGACCATTCCGCCGGGATCTGGGATTGCAGTTCGTACAGCAATGCTTCCTGTGCTGACACCTCTCCTTCCGGCTTCTCCGGAAAACCGGCGTTCACCGGAACACCGCTTCGTTCGGCATTGATAATGTAGGGAAAAACATCCCAGCTACCAAAGGCCGCTACCTTACCTTTGAACGCGGGCTGTTCATTGATGATTTCCAGGATGGTCTTATTCGGATTGTTGATCTTGTCGTTGGAGCTTATCCGTTCGTCATCGGCAAGACCGCACAATATTTCACTGTAGCCCGGATAAGAGAACCACATGCTGTTGGAGCAGTTGACCTTATTTCCTTTCCAGCGGTTGCCGTAAAGTTGTCCTTCGGCGGCAATGGTATTCCAGAAAAAAGGAAGTAAGAGCTGCCGGCGTTCTTCCGGCGTATCAGCCCAGAACATTTTTTCCATCCCTTCTGAATGAGGCGTATAGGTTTCATTGTGCAGCAACGCAGAATCGATACCTCCGTATATTTCCTGCCAGCGCATTCCATCGAGCGTAATCAGGATAACATTTTCGGTCTTTAGCGTCTCGGATTGGGCAAAAATTGCTGATCCGAACAGGACCAACAGAAAAAACAAAAAGGCGGCTTTGGGCTTCATGATGGTTGTGTTTGATATGGTGATTAGTCCCGTATTGAGATCATTTAGATCCGTCGAGGGTTCTTGGATTATAAATAATAGGAGGCAGTTCTTTCCCATCTGGTTGAATAGAACTGTTCGAATCAAACAGATAAAGCAGATTCAGGGAAAGATAACTGCCGCTGTTTTTAAAATAACCTTCGTTTAAAAGTTTTCCGCTCAGTTCCCGGTATTGCAGTTTGCCTACCGCTGTGTTCAGTAAGCTTATATTAGCTGCAATTTCCAAAGCAGCAATATTGCCATTTTTATGAGTTTGCATGATGCCTCCGCTCCATGAGATCCGGGTATTCCAACCACCGAAAGTGGTGTGTTCGTCTACGCGAAAACCTTCCAGGGTAGTTGTTCTTTCTACTGTTCTTTTGGGAAGTCTTACGAATTTAAGCCCAAATCTGGTATAAGTAGCCATGCCCTTCCTTTTCCAATTCCTGGGGATCAGGGCATTATTTTTATCATAAAAACCCAACAAGACGGGAAATTCGAGGAGCCATTGACCGGTCGTATTATCGACACTGGCGTACCGATACGTATATCCCGTTCTCACTATATTCAAACCCCAATCCAGAGAAAGTACTCCATACCGGATCGGGGCAATAAAACGGCTACGTATTCCCTCTTTTATGATTTTCCTGCCAAACAGCCCCAGAGAATAACCCAGAAGTGCATCCGCCTGAAAAGCTGCGAGATCATTAGTATATCCGGGAGTTGACAAGTTGTTACCCGTCTGAATCCCCCACTGCACCTGGGCTGGAAGTTGCAGTACGATCAACAATAATGGTATGGCCAGCGCCTTTTTCATTTCCGGAGTTTCAATAATTATCAGGGGGCCAGCATTCCCAGATCTTGAGAAATTCCCCAGGCATCGGTGATTCCCAAGCCACCGTTTTTCCCGTAGCTGGATGTTGAATGCCCAACTTGTGAGCATGCAGACACAGCCGGTGCACTCCGGTCTTTTCGGTGATCAGGCGGTTCAGTGTCCAGTCGCCATGCTGTGTATCGCCGATAATATCAAAGCGCTGCTGAGCACAATGCTGGCGGATCTGGTGCCAGCGTCCGGTGTGCGGGGTAAGTTCCAGCAGGCTTAAAGGAATATTATCCACTCCCTTGCTACTGAGATCGGTCTGACTTGTTTCGAGGCAACGATAATCCGTCCGGGCACTTACCCGTCTTCCTTTTTTTCGATCGAGTACCGGCTGGTCAAAGGTACCCGATCCCGGCAGGCCTTTCACAACGGCCAGGTAGGTCTTGGTGACAGTCCGGTCCTCAAACTGGCGGGTTAATATAGTGGCCAGTTCCGAAGACAGGGCCAGCACCATAATTCCGGAAGTCTTGGCATCCAGACGATGCACATTGTACACCCACTGCCCTACCTGATCGCCCACCAGTTTGGTGAGATAGGGTGCGTCGTAGGCCAGATGCTTGTTCTTGTGCGTGGGCAGGTCAACCGGCTTATCCACAACGATGATCGATTCATCCTGATAGAGGATCGGGATCTCTTGCATAGGGCAAGTGTAATTAATTTATTTGATGCGCTGGTTAAAAGCAGATGAAATATGTATTAACAACGGTCCGAAAAAATTCCAAATCGCTGGTCATAAGCTTATAAAGCGGTGGACGGCTGCCCGCCCTTTTCCCATTGGTTAATACTATTAAAAGTAGTATCGGCAATGTTCGCTAAAGCCGTATCCGTCAGGAAGGCCTGATGGCTGGTGATCAGAACATTTTTAAAGGTCATCAGCCGGGAGATCATATCATCCTGAAGAATGTCCTCTTCCGAGTGGTCTTCAAAAAACAAACCACTTTCTTCTTCATATACATCCAGGCCGAGATAACCAATTCTTCCTTTTTTCAGTGCCTTGATCACTTCTTTGGTATGGAGCAGGCCTCCACGGCTCGTGTTGATCAGCATTACGCCCTTTTTCATTCTGTTCAATTGGCCTTTCCCAATGATATAGCGGGTTTGGGGTATCAACGGAAGATGCAAAGTGATAATGTCTGCGTGTTCACAGATCGTTTTCACGTCTGCATATTCAATACCGTATTTTTCCTTCAGCTCCGGATCTTCTCTCATATCAAACGCCAGGATCTTGCACCCGAATCCATGCAGTATCCTGGTTACGATGACCCCGATCTTTCCCAGCCCAAGGATACCCACCGTTTTTCCGTGCATGTCAAAGCCGGTGAGCCCATCAAGTGAAAAATTCAGTTCCTTTACGCGGTTATTGGCCCTAACGATCTTTCGATTCAGGGCCAACATCAGGGCTACGGTGTGTTCGGCAATTGCGTAGGGAGAATATTCCGGTACATAAGCTATCTGCATACCCAGTTCTTTGGCTTTCTGCAGATCGACGTGATTATAACCGGCAGATCTCAAAGCCAGGTACCGAATTCCGAGTTCATATAATTTTTCCAGAACCGGAGCGGAAGCATCGTCGTTCACGAAAAGCGATGCCACTTCATGCCCCTGGGCCAGACCGGCAGTAGAAATGTTAAGATTGGTAGAAAAATAGGATAATTGGTGATGCCCCAGGTTGGCTTTTTCCAAATAAGGCTGTTCAAACTTGTGGTGGCTAAATATAGCGATCTTCATACAACAGGAATTGATCAGTCGGAATAATGAAACTCAAAACGCGCAAGATAGAACTAACTTAAGAGAGGATCAATCCGATAAGTTAAGTTTCCAAAAATTGAGCGATGAATCTGCCCGGCTGAAATGCAATCCCTTTCGATCAGCTTTCCAGACGCTTATTGATCTCATCCTGTAGCTGACGGCGCAATTGCTGTTCTTTTTCCAGCATTCGCTTGCGCTGATCTTCTACCTTTTCCATTAATTCCTGGTTTTCGGCTTTGATTTTTCGGGTAATAGCATTGGCATATCGGAATCGTCCCAGAAAAAATAACAGACCGGCAAACAGCGCTCCGATCACCGTCCAGACGAATACGTGATAGGCTGCTTTATTTAAGGGAATTCCCAAAAAGACCAGCGTATCTTTTTCTTTTTGCAGGGTGTTGATCTGCTCTTGTTTAGCCGTATCTTCTGCTTGAAGGGCAGCGATCTTATTTTTCTGACTGGTTATCGTTTTCTGGTTATCGATCAGGCTGCTTTCACGTGCCTTTAATGTATCCTGTACATTTTTATAAAAGGTCTCCAACCAGGTTTGCGGCACTACCTTATAGATCTGATAGGGTCGGGATCCATCGTAGAGGTGCTGGTACTGTTCCTCTATCTTCCCCTTAGGTAAAGGTTCAACCCTTTGAGCAAACAGTACAGAACTAAAAAAGCAACAAATGACTACTATCAGGAGCGGCAGGTATCTTCCCTTCATCTAAAGTGAGTATTTAGTGTTTCAACAAAAAGCGTTAATCGGCAATAATTGCCTTATCAGATAGTATGTGGTATTGAAAAGGTAAAAATACGGGTAATTATTGTGTTGGCAAGTTTTTTTGGAGACTTTGCTATTTGGGTTAGCCGGAGAAATATTAATCTTGTTCATTAATAATTTGCGCTACCTCGCTGATCGTCAATTCTGTAATAGTAGCGATCGTTTACAGCCCAATGCCGTTTTTCTATGCGTTTAGAACAATCTTCATCTGATTTAATTTAGTGCCTTATTTCTCGTCACACCCAGCAATCTACTACAGATTTTACAGCAACGAAAATAGCTTCGCGCCCTTCTTTGGTTACATAACCGTCTTCAATATCCGATAAGGCATCTTCCGCAAAAGCTAACAGATCTTCCTGTGAAGTACGCTGAAAAAACACATCCAGTCTTTCGTGAAATCCTTTTCCTTTTACTGACTGAAGGAGTGCCCAATTCTCTTCTTCGGCTTTGCTCAACTCTTCTTCACTAATCGCTTTCGGTACACCATTCACCCGCTTCATCGACTCGTAGACAACGATCACCAGAAAAAGTAGAAATTCACGCTCCTTATCGGTAAAAAGCGAGAAATTATCAGAAAAAAGATAGGCCAGTAATACCGCCTGATGCTCCTCCAATTCCTGAAGGGTCATTTGAAAATCAGCTTCCGAAGCGCCCAGCTCTTCGGCAACAGTGTCAATAATTTGTTCGGATACAAAAGTTGCTAGCATATTGAGTAGTCATCAATTATCTAAAATATGGAGTTCCACACGCTGATTCTTTCTGCGTCCCTCCAGGGTATCATTAGATAGTAGAGGTTGGGTCTTTCCGTACCCCTTATATTGCAGGCGCTCTCCGGAAATACCCCGGCTCAGCAAATAGTCATAAATAGCCCGGGCACGTTGTTCTGAAAGTTCCAATGACAGCGTATGATTTAGCCAGCCATTAGTATGTGCCGCCACTTCAACAACCACTTGCGGATGATCAGCCAGAAATCCCACCACCCGATCCAGCTCCACATAGGAGACTTCTTTCAGTTGATCGGTATTGGGCTTAAAGAAAACATTATTCAGCGAAAAGACCGCACCTTTTTCAGCTTTCAATAACTGAAGTTCACGTCTTTCTTCTTCATAAACCGCCGGGACAGGCTGAATACCTTTCACCTGCAGGTCGCGCATTCTTCCGCCTGGAGTTGCTGCACCAAGCGGTTGCTGACGTTCCTCCTCCTGTACCTGTAAACGAATATTCTCCCTCAAACGCTGATTGAGCATCTCCGCTTCCTGCTGACGGATCTGATAAAACGCTTCGTTAGTGAGCGCCTGACGTACTTCATCCTGCAATTCTATCTCCAGCTGACTTTGTACTTTAGGTGTTATATTGGTGCGAATTTCTGCTTCCAGTTCATTTTGCCAGGCAGGCATCTGTATCGGCGACTGCTCTAAATTAGCGGTTCCTTCCTCCAGGCTTTGTGCAATCTGCTCCCGGATCTCGTATTCTTTTTCGTCCAGTATTTTCATACTTTGCGGATCAAGACTACCCTGCAGAGAAGCACGAACCTGCGGCCACAGATCTCTGGTCAGTTCCCTTCCCACCCGGGGCCGCATTTCCTGCAACATCTTCGCCTCAACTTCCTCCTGAAAATCAGCAAAGCTTTTGGCTTCTTCCCAGAGGAATTCATCTTTTTCTTTCTGCTGTTTGCCGGGCTGATAAAAGCGATTAAAGCGCTGCTTCATATCCGCCAGTTCATCGTCCGGTGTGCCGCGCATCCTGTCTTTTTCCGGTATCTGGCTTCCCTTGTTTTGCCAGTCTTCTTTTTTGGAAGCAGGAGGGACCGTATCGATCACTACCGGCCGGTTTAGTTCTTCATATTTATGCTTCAACGCGTCCATTTCGGGATCGCTGTATCTGATCGTACCGTAATTCGGATCGTTTGCTCTTAAAGTGTTCAGATAAGTTTCTTTTTGCTTTCTGAGTTCTGCCAGTTCTTCATCTACCTGATCGAGACGCAGCCGCAGATTCCTGATCTCTCCGTCTCTTCTTTGGTATTCGGGGCTCCATTCCGTTGAGGCCAGCATTGCATTTCCGTCGTCCTCCTGTAGCTCATATTGATTTCCCGTCAGGTAAGTACTCAGCGGAAAATAACCGGGGGCTTCCACCTGCAAACCCAATTCTTCACCGGGCGGCACAACTATCGAAAAAGTACCATCTTCCCGCAAAGGTAAGGTCCTCGGTGCCTGACCCGATCTGAGATCCATACTAATCACTTGCAGCTTACCGTTTTCATTCTCATCCCCCAGATTGATCTTACCGCGCACCAGTTTG
>JAGQXH010000162.1 GCA_020436695.1 Lewinella sp.
CCGCCACATGTACGAACTGATCCCGCAGGCATCGAGTACATAGCTTAGTGCTTTATTGATGTACCGGTTATTGGAGATCGCATTATGGTTGGCATCGTGCGCAATGTTAAGGAACATAAAGGTCTGCCCCAGCCCCATAAAAATGTAATATAGGAAAAACTGCCAGTAGTTTAACTCCAGTGCGTATAGCAGCAGATAACTTCCAAGCCACCACACCAGTGCCAGGGTGACCTTCAGTTTCATTTCCCAATCGGCCTTCCTCGAAAGCTGGTTGTCCTTAAAAAAGCTGTTCAAGCGTTCGAATAAAACTTCTTTGAATTCCCTGTGATCTCCAACCGGAGAAGAAGAAATTTCCATGTATTCCTTGTTTTGCCTAAGATAAAATATGTTTATTCAGACAAAGAGGGAGGCCAATACAAGGGGCACCATTACCTGGTCGCGAATACCATTCATCCTGATGTTTTTCGGCCGTCTTACCTGCTTTTCAGGGCACAAGTTAAAAATTATTCGTAATTAGGTGTTGCTGCCACACTTTACTTAGTACGTTTTCAGGAATTAGTCAGGGCAACTGAAATTAGCCATATGTAGCTGTTCTAAAGCCGGTGACTGCTTCATATACAGACGGTTCACTACCTTTACCTCTACCTTCTTTGTAACAGCGTTTTAAGTTGAATTTTCCACTATGACAAGCTAACCGCCTACCGTTTCATCGATCCGGTCAGTGTTAAAAAAACTTACAAGACTCCTCCCGAATTGCGAACCTTAGCGCGTTTATGATTTTAGAAGTAGAGTAGAAAGCCTGTTCTGAGTTCCAATCCAGGTGAAAATCTCTATCTTCCCCGGCAAAATTTTCATCAAACTATGAATTTGACATTGCGTCCATATTCTGCCAAAAGGAAAAAGCGTGACCTGTTAACTGTTCTAAGTAAAAACTACCACCGCAGGGCCAGGTCGAGTAAAATGAAACCGGTGCTGTGGCTGTTCTCCCTTTGGTTGCTGCTGGGAGCAGACAGCCCGGCGGATTTCCCCCCTATTCTCCAACCCGGCTCCATTGCCTATAGCGTGGATAATCTCCTGGTCGTGGCCTGGCGGGGCGACCTATGGCTGGCAGAAATCGACCCCACGCAAAAAGAGATCATCAAAGGAGGTTGGCGCCAGCTGACCAGCAGCGTAGCAGAGGAACGCGACCCCGTGTGGCTACCGGACGGACAAAGCCTGTTGTTTGCTTCCGATCGGGCGGGGCAATTTGATCTTTGGAAAATGGCCGTGCCGAGAAAAGGAAAGCCGGGAGAGGCCGAAGTGATCGTTGAGTCGCCGATGGCAGATATACAGCCAAGCGTAGCCAAAGACGGAACCATTTGCTGGGTAAGAGGACTGGGTGCGAATGCCGATATCTGGATTAAGTATAAGGAGGGAAAACCTACGCAGTTGACCAGTAGCTTAGGCCCCGATCATTCCCCGGCTATTCATCCCGATGGAAAACAGCTACTGTACATCAGTGAAAGAAAAGGCAAACCCAGTTTGCTGCATATGACCATTGCCGACAAAAAGAAGCAGCGAAAAGTACTGGATGGAAAAATGATCCTGTCTCCGCAATGGTCGCCCGGCGGGAAACAACTCAGCTTTTCCACCCGGACGCAACCTATGGGCGTCTGGACTACGGATCTACAGGGCTCCTACACCAATTGGGTCAGCAGCAGCCGGTCACAGGCCGTCTGGTCACCCGATGGCCGGCATTTGGTGCTGGTTCAGATGCCGCGGAATCCACCCGCTTATAACGGCGACCCACAGCAAGCCGGACTGCGCCCTGATCCGGCCCCGTATTGGCAGGATCTGAAAATGGCCATCCTCCCCGCCCCCATTCCGCCGGACCAGGAGCAAGAGTACGTATGGTCTGAAATGGACAGCCATTCCAGCCTCCAGTATGTAGATTACTTTGACCGTACCATAGCTTACCTGGATCGAAAATACCGGCTCTCGGAAAATAAAGCATGGGAAATACACGTGCAGGAAGCCCGGGTGCAGGTCGAAAAAGCGGAATCGAATGAAGCTGTGGATAAGATCATCCATCAACTCCTGCGTCAGCGCCCCGCCTTAAGGGAAGAGAAACAGGGAAAAGCAGGCATTTCCAGTGCCCATCCACTGGCTACAGCTGCCGGGCTCAGCATCCTGGAAAAAGGAGGTAATGTAGTGGATGCGACTATCGCCACCTCTTTTGCTCTGGGTGTAGTAGAACCGGACGCCAGTGGTGTGGGCGGCTACGGCGAAATGTTGATCTACCTGAAAGGGATGGAAGCTCCCACCTGTATAGAGTTTCTGACCAGAGTACCCGAAGCGGCCTCCCTGACCAATGGACAATTGCAAAATCTGCCGGAAAGCGGGCCGATACTGGTAAATGTACCCGGTACAGTAGCCGGCATGGAATTGGCCTGGCAAAAATATGGCAGTAAAAAGCTGGCCTGGGCCGATCTGCTGGAACCGGCGATCCGGCTGGCCAGAGATGGATTTCCGGTCAGTGAAGGTTTTGCGACCACTTTAGAAGTGGAAAAAGAAGCCTATGCTTCCTGCGACCGCTGCCAAAGTCTTTTTTACAAAAATGGCCGGCCCTTATCCGTAGGTGATACGCTGCGCAATCCGGATCTGGCGTGGACGCTAGGGCTGATCGCCTCTCGGGGACGCGATGGCTTTTACAAAGGGCCGGTGGCCAAACGGATGGTGGAAGACCTCCGGTCAAAAGGTAATGTGATGAGCCTGGAAGACCTCTCCCGTTATTATGCGGTGGAACGGGCGCCCGTTCAGACCCGATATCGGGGGCACGCCATTTATTCGGGTCCGCCTCCGGTCTCGGGCGGTGCCTTGCTCACGGCCAAACTCAACCTCCTGGATGGCTACCCGTCATCGAAAGCCTATACCGAGGATGCGGCCACTTTACACGCCATGATCGAAGCCTGGAAACTGACGCCCTCGACCAGTGGCCGGATCGCCGATCCGGGTTTATGGCCGGTCGATCTGCATCCCTTCACGGATAAAACTTTCGCCCATGAACGCTGGCAATCTTGTTTTAACCCCGGGCAAAGCGTGATGCCGGCAGACAGCAACTGCCTGGATACCCGGGTAGCTGTAAGCTGGGGATCAGAAGGCATACTCGAAGCCCGGTCTTCGACAGGTACAACGGCCTTCGCCGTGGCCGATGCGGAAGGCAATATGGTTTCGGTGACCCAAACGCTGGGCACCTGGGGCGGTAATTTCTATGTAACGCCCGGGCTGGGCTTCATCTATAACGACAAACTGCGTTCCTATGCCCCTAACCCGAAACGATACAATGCCCGCATCCCTTTTGCCCGCAATGTCACCAGCATCAGCCCGACGATGATCTTTAAGGAAACAGAAGGCAAACAAAAGCCTTTTGCCGCACTGGGCGCAGCGGGCAATGCCTGGATCAATTCGGCCGTCTATCAGATGTGTAGCGGCATTATCGATCAGGGGCTGGGACCTCAGGCTGCCCTGGAGTTGCCACGCTTCCTGGTAGGCGTAGAGCGGGATAACCGGGACCGGCAGCAGGTAAAGGACATTGTGGTGCAACTGGAGAATGGTTTTGCGCCTGAGGTGTTAGCTCAGTTGCAGCGGCTGGGGCATGAGTTGCAGTTGATCTCTGCGCCTGGAGAATTAAGGATGGGCTATGGCGCGGCGGTGATTATCGACCAGGGTGTCGTCCGGGCAGGGGCTGACCCGCGTCGTTCGGGGGAGGCGGGGGTAGTGAAATAAATAGGCGATAACGACAAACTCATCATATTTTATTCCGGTCATATAAAAGGTTAAATTCTGATACTACTCCACCAGGTAAACCACATCTCCTTTTCCCACATAATACACTTTCCCCTCTTCCTCCTTCGAGATCCCGATATATAGATCAATGACCTGATCGGTGAGGAAACGTGGTGGTTTATTCACATCTCCTTTGAAGGTGCACTTGAAGGCCCGGAGTTTGCCTTCAAAGGGGCTAATGAACCAGTCCATAGTATGAAGATCGATAATGCCTGTTTTGCCGGCTATTTGAATGGCGTAGAGATGCCAATCATCCTCGATAAACCGATTGATTGAAAGTGGTGGGCTTACTTCCGGTCTGACAAATTTGGTTTCGCCCCGGCCATTCACAAAGCCTTCCTGATCGTTAAAATCCCAGAAGTTAAACCAAGGGTCCTTTTTATCAAAATACCGGGGGCTGCGGATTTTCTTGTATTGTAGCGGAAGTAAAGAGCTCGGCCTACCCTCTTCATCTACAGCTCCCCAAAGGCTATCGGTTTTCGCACAGATGTACCAGCGATCGTCCACTTGGAAGGGATGTCGATGCAGCACATCATGATCTGATTCAAAAGTCGATAGGCGGCTGATGCTTCGCCCCCGGGCATATCCAAAGCCTACCTCAGTGACTTCCCCCTTATCATTGACTCGAAATCCAAATTCTGGTAAAGTTTCGTCAATCTTGGGGATTGGTCAGAGCCAGGCCTTCTAAAAATTTTGCATAGGCCTCGGCCGCAGAATCCTGCTTTAGCAATCGATTTCCTTCGGCAAATTTTTCGTAGGCCGGATGCTCGTATTTTCTCTTTTGGCCCTGGGCAGATAAAGCGTGAAATGAGCTTAGAAAAATAGTGATCAGGAAGGTGATAGAGAACGCGAATTTCATCAGATGTAATTTCATTCAGATTAGAGGAGCGAAGGTAAGTAGTCGATGGCGCTTCGGCAAATTTAATGAAGGTCTTTTCTTTTTCTACAGTGGATCCGGAATGAGCAAAATTGGTTGGTGCAGCAAGATCCGGTGATCCGGATCATCGCCATGGCAGGCCATGGGAAATAAATTTGAAAAAACAGGGAATGTACCATCATTGCTGAAGGGTAGGTAATATAATTCATCATACTTCTCCCGCCACCCACGAGCCTTCTCAACAGAATATATTTTACGACGCAATGTATCATTGGTTTTTCTATGCCTCAAATACAATCTCTTCCATGTAAATAACTTTTTCCTTAAATTTCCGTAACAAAATAAATTAAGGAGCGACACACAGTTGTGTAACAGTATGATAAGTATTTCCGAAATACTATTTTTCGATCTCGAGGTACACAAGAAAACCGAAAAGATAATAGAGATTGGGGCTGTTTTGCAGGGTGATCAATTCCGCAGAACTGACGTTCAATCATTTTCCCAGTTTGCAAATCAAGCCGGTATTATTTGTGGGCATAATATAATAGACCATGATCTGCCCATTCTGGCAAAATACTTATCTGGGCACGCCATTTTATCCAAACCTACCATTGATACCCTTTTTTTGTCGGCTCTACTCTACCCCAAAAAACCTTATCACCATCTGGTCAAAAATTATCACCTCAACGGCAACGAGTTAAATAACCCATTGGCGGATGCCAAATTAGCCCGTGAATTATTTACGGATCTGCTCAACACCTATCAGGCGCTTGGCAAAGAAAGGAAAGCTATATATTATTCTCTGCTTTCCACCCATGCCGGCTTTAACGGCTTTTTTGCCATCGCCTATCCAAACAACAGGCCACTCAGATTAGAGAAAAACCGTCTTATTGAGCTAATAACTAATCAGTACAGTCGGCTATTCTGTGGCAAGAGCAATTTGGGAGCACTCATCGACCGATTTCCGGTAGAACTAGCTTATGCCATGGCCCTGATCACCACCGAAGATCCGGAATCCCTGCCGCCGCCCTGGATATTGCATCGCTTCCCGGCCGTCATGCAGGTGATCAATCATTTGCGCTTGTCATGCGAAGCGAAAGCAGGCTGTGCCTACTGCCAATATCTTCAACCCAAAGAGAACCTGAAACGATACTTCGGCTTTCCCGGTTTCCGGCGTTTCGAAAGAGACGGTGACAAACCCTTGCAGCAGCAGGTAGTGGAAACGACCTTGAGTGGAAAACCTCTGATCGCCATTTTCCCCACTGGAGGTGGAAAATCCCTGACCTTCCAGCTACCGGCCTTGATGCAAGGGGAAGCCAATCGCGCCCTCACCGTGATCATCTCTCCCCTTCAATCCCTGATGAAGGACCAGGTAGATGTGTTGGAACAACGGCACGGCATCACTTCGGCGGTGACCATCAATGGAATGCTTTCGCCATTGGAAAGAAGCGAGGCCATTGAAAGGGTTTATTTGGGTGGCGCCAATCTTCTGTATATCTCCCCGGAATCGCTACGCTCCCACTCTATCGTTAATTTATTGAAAGGACGACAGATCGCCCGTTTCGTCATCGATGAAGCGCACTGCCTTTCCGCCTGGGGACAGGATTTTCGGGTAGATTACCTCTACATAGGTCAATTCATAAAGAAACTACAGGAGGAAAAAAATCTACCTCTCCCAATCCCGGTTTCCTGCTTTACCGCTACCGCTAAACCAGCGGTGGTAGAGGATATCCAAAATTATTTCAGGGAGCAACTCGACCTGGAGCTGGAAATATTTCAGACCAGCGCCAAGCGCCGTAATCTCAAATATTTTGTCTTCGCAACTCAGGGAGCAGAGCAGAAGTTGGATCGCCTTATTGCTTTATTACAGTCCGAAGAGGGTGCCAAAATCGTTTATGTTTCCCGGGTAAAGATGGCCGAAAGACTGGCTGAAACCCTGGCCGGTAAAGGCTTCCGCGTGAAAGCCTACCATGGTAAACTGGATAGAGATGAAAAAAAACAGATCCAGGAAGATTTCATGGCCGAAGACAGTGATCTGGAGATCATCGTAGCCACCTCCGCTTTTGGGATGGGCGTAGACAAGGATAATGTCAAAATGGTCATTCACTACCAGATCTCCGATTCACTGGAAAATTATATGCAGGAATCGGGAAGAGCCGGTAGAAATCCGGAATTGCGGGCGAAATGCTTTATTCTTTTTGATGAAAATGACCTGAGTGACCATTTCCAATTACTGAACACCACTAAACTCAACTACAAAGAGATCAATCAGATCTGGCAGGGGATCAAGCGGTTTAAGAAAAAAACTTTTTCCAAATCCGCCCTGGAGATTGCTAAGGAAGCCGGCTGGGACGCCGAACTCTACCAATTGGAAACCAGGGTTAAGACAGCCATCGCAGCCTTGGAAGATTCAGGCTATTTACGCCGGGAAGAAAACATAACCCAAATTTTCGGCTCCAGTATTATCGTGCGAAACGTGAAACAGGCCAACCTGATCATAGACCAACACGCTTCCAGCTTTGATGGCAAGCAGGATGTGATCACCGCCAAAAGGGTATTCAGTTCGGTGATCTCCCGGGCCAGAACAGAAGATGACACCCGGGTGGACGTTATGGCCGAAGCCCTGGCTATCGATAAAGAGGTGATCTCCCGCTACCTCACCATCTTTCGGCAGATCGGCATTTTGAGCCGGGAAAAAGATCTGACCGCCTATTATTACACCGTGGGCGGCAAACGTCATTCCCAATCGGTATTTAAGTGGGTATCGGAGATCGAATCGGCCGCATTCAAATTACTATTCCCTAATGAAGAGATCCGTTCCAAAAAATTCTTCCTTCGGGAGCTGAACGAAGACCTGATCAATCAGGGACTTGAATCCGACCTGTATACCCTAAAGACGATCCTGAATTATTGGAGCATCAGCAACGTAGCTAAAAAAGAAAGGCTCGACCGCACCACCGAGCAGTACCGGATCAAGCTGAAGGGAGATTACCAGCAAGTCTTAACCGGTATGCAGATGCGCAAAAAAATGGCCGGTTTCTGCCTGGCCATATTTGAACGGGACTATCTTCGGCAAGCTAAAATCGATACTGATTTTTCCGACAAAAAACTGATTGAATTCTCCACCCTCGAATTACTCGAAAAGGTCAATCAGGTATCGGGTGAGGCCCACACGATCCGACAGTATGAGTACCTGCTGCTCTATCTCCATCATCTCAACGTCATCGAATTAAAGAGTGGCTTGCTGATCTTTTACAACCCCATGAAGATCGCCCGGCAGGAGGAGAACAACCGCAAGCAGTATACGCTGGAAGATTTTGAGCAGTTGGCCCGCTTTTATCAGTCGAAGACCGAGCAGATCCACATTGTGGGTGAATACGCCAAAAAGCAGTTACGGCAGCAGGAAGAGGCTTTGCAATTTGTGGACGATTATTTTGTGCTGGAGTACGAGACCTTTCTGGCCAAATATTTCCCGGGGCGGCGCACCAAGATCCGGCAACCGCTCACCGAAGAACAGTTTGAAAGCATCATCAAGGATCTGTCTACCGAGCAACTGGAAGTCATCAAGGACAATAAAAGTGAAAACATTCTGGTAGCGGCCGGGCCGGGCAGCGGCAAAACCCGAGTGCTTGTGCATAAAGTGGCTTCTTTGCTCCTGATGGAAGACATCAAGCCCGAACAATTTCTGATGCTGACCTTTTCCAGGCCGGCCGCCCTGGAATTTAAGACCCGCTTATATAAACTGGTGGGGCCTCTGGCCTTTAACGTAGACATTTTCACCTACCACGGTTTTGCTTTTCAATTGCTCGGCCGGATGGGCAATTGGGAACGCATACATAACATCTTAACCCAGGCTATCCAGGCCATCGAGACGCGTGAGATCTCAATGGAAAGGATACTCAGTAAAAGCGTGATGGTCATCGATGAATTCCAGGACGTAAGTGAGGAAGAGTATAAATTCATGGAAGCCATCGCGGAGAAAGCCGGCAATATCCGCGTGATCGTAGTGGGCGATGACGATCAGAATATTTATGAATTCCGGGGTGCTAATGTGAAGTATCTGCGCGAGTTTGCCAAACGGCCCTCGGCCAAAACCTATTACCTGACTACCAACTACCGAGCCAAACCAAACCTATTGCAGTTCAGCAACCGTTTCCTCGAAACCCAGATCACTTCCGACCGGATCAAGCAAGATATCCAGCTGATAGCGCATCAAAAAGAGAACGGACGCATCGAGATCGTCCGGTATCAACACGATCACCTTATACTGCCCTTACTGGAGCACATCAAGGCGCAGTCTTTATCCGGTGCTTCTTGTGTGCTTACCCATACCAATGAGGAAGCTGTACTCTTGCATACGTTACTACAACAGGAGGGCTTACCGGCCCGGCTAATTGCGGATAATAATGGCTTCTCGCTGAAAGATCTGGTGGGTATTGACTGGTTTAGCGAGAAGATAGCAGCAGACAGTGCAGAAACATCCGGATTGATTCCGGAAGAAAGCTGGCAGGAACGTAAAGCCCTTTTACTCGACAAGATCCAAGATCCACACGTCCTGGATGTGGTTACCCGGGTGATCGGGCAGTTCGAGTCGGCCCATCCCAAAAAATTCAAGAACAACTGGCTGCACTACCTGCGCGAATGCCGCATGGAGGATCTTTATTTTCCGGAACGGGAATGCATCCTGGTCTCCACTATGCATAAGGCTAAAGGGAAGGAATTCGACAACGTTTTCCTTCTGCTGGATCGTTATCCACTAAGCAGTGAGGAGAAAAAGCGGGTCGTATATGTGGCCATGACCCGGGCTAAAACGAATCTCTTCATTCATACCAATTCCATTCACTTCCCCTCTGAAGGCATCCCCGGTCTGCGAGTACGAGAAGACCACCGTTCCTGGCCCGAGCCCGCGACCCTCGTATTGCAATGCGGCATGCGGGATGTATGGCTGGACTATTTTGAGAATAAGCATGTTTTGGAAAATATGCGGGGGCTGCATTCCGGCCAGGAACTAATACTCAGCTTACAATCTTTTGGGCTGTTCACTACTGCCGATGGGCGGGATATTTTGTGGTTGTCGAAAAGCTTTGCCGCTAAATTGCGGGGCTATCTGGCTAAGGGGTACCGGCTGGAGCGGGTGGTGGCGCAGTATCTTGTTTTTTGGTATACGGATAGTGGGGATAAGGTGCGGGTGGTGTTGCCGGAGGTAAGGCTTGAGAGTAACGAAAGGATAACTGCTGGCTTAACTGGATTAAAGGGAGTCTATCTATGAATTCAACCAACTCTCTGAGTGATTCAAATGCTTCATTCAGACGACCTTGGGCAACTTGGTACGGCCATTGATGAAATTGGTGAGCGCATCGCGGCTGTAACCTGCGATGGTGGCAATGTCGGTTTGGGTGAAATTAGCGACATCCAGTAGTTGTATAAATCGTTCGCGTACGGTCATTCCGAAGAGACTATGTATTTACACTACCTCATCAATAAAAACTTCCATTTCATCCTTATTCGAATCTTCCACTATATATTTTCCAATAAGCTGCTTTGTCAAAAGAAGGGATTCATCGGTTAACACCAAAGAAATCACCAATTCGCAGACCGGGGCATTTGCATTATCCATTTCCGTTTCAGTTAACCAAGCTTCAAGGTCTACACGTACATCTTTAGTTCCCCTGGTGCGGAAAGACTGGCTGAATTTGGCATCAATGCCGCCACCTACTCCCCATACAACGGATAAATAAACACCTTTTGCTTCATATCCGCGCTGATCACCGCCCGGTCATCGGAAAGGGCAACACTGGCACCGAAACGGCCGGAACCGTGGCCGCCAAAAGCACCGATATTATATCCTATGCAAAGGGTATTGCCATCCAGGTCAATGTCTGTAACAGCTCCCGTAGTGGACGTGGAGTGAATGACCTGACGCGCCCGCCATCCCTCGCCGTCCCGTACGAAATAGTATACATCATTCCACTCCGTTACGACCAGATGCCGGTCTTGCAGCGCTACCTTATAGCCAAAATGAGGAACATTGGTAGCGTATAGTACGGTGTCCTGAAAAGTGACTTTAAGTCCGGGAATATCGCTGTCCCATTTTTGATAACTACTCCACAATAAGAGGGAACCGAAAAGCAGAGAGAAAGGAATAGATCAATGTTTTCATGGGGATTGTTTTTGCCTAATCTGACCTATATTTCCATTATCTACAATGATTTGATTCATCCGCTTCAATGATTTGATCAATGAAGGGCATTCTGACTAACAGGTCTGCGGTATTACCTCTAAAAGCTGTACGGATATGGGTATGCACCAAATAAAAAGAGAAGACACAGCCCTTGTTTCTACTCCGGGGTGCTCTAAAGAGACCAGATCTACATTCATCACCCTGTACCCCCGGTCGAGCAGATAGGCTATAACATGCTTTCCGGCCTTTCCTGATCCCCCGGTAAAAAATATTCGCTTGGTCATGAGTGATCTATTTATATCAAAAGAGAAGATAGTCAAAAAAGCATTTTAGAATTGGAGTAAATTGCATGACCGGATCAAAACAGGTGGGCCGGTTGATCGGGTGAAGCGGAAAAAGAAGGAAAATAACAAAAACAGATCTCATGTTTAGCATACTTGATATCTTTCTGGTTCTTGCATTTTTATGCACCATCATAGCTACAGCGGTATCTCAGCAACCAACAGGGCCCGAAGGACCGGTAGGCGGCTGGCTACTGCTTGTGTTTCCCTTTCTGTTCCTGACTATACTGGGACTGTTATTACTATCAAAAGGATCATTAAATTTCATACCCGGTGGGCGTCCGGTCCAAATACTGGTCTTAGCAGGTGTTCTGGTTACATTCAGCGTCTCCGTTTTAGGCGGATTTAGCCGTTACGACAGCCTGATCCAAAAATTGATCATCTCAGTTCCTTACCTCATACTGGCAGGTTTTGCCGGTGTCATTCATCAATCTGATCTTCCAAACTCGAGGGTAGTACATTTGGTAGCGGCAATAGTCCTCGGCGCAACTGCCCTTGCAGGTTGGGGAGTGGCTGGTAGGGGTATTTTTCTTTACCTCAAAAAAGACATGGAGCGCGCTGCTCAACGGACACAAGAGGAGCAGGCGCAGGAAGAAGAACATGAGCAAGGGGAAATTGCCGAGTACGCAAAGCTCGATGATTCGGCACCGCTTGGGGCACTGCTACGCTTTACCTGGTCACGGAATGCAGCCATTCGACAGCAAGCACTGGAACGTGTTAGCCGTTTTCCCGGGCTGGATGACCAGTTGATCGAACTACTTGACCAGAGTAGCGAAGATGCTGTTTCCTATATTGCGAATGTATACGAAAATCCGCCGGCAAGGCTCGCACCCGCCTGGGGAAAAATGCTCGAACGCGAGCTAAAAAAATGGGACAGTCTTCAATACAACGAGCATGCCGGCACCTGGGAACAAAATCTGAAACCTTATTTTAAGGGGGCACAGAAGATCCAGCTTGCCGGCGGATCTCTTCACAATGAGTTACAATTATGGCATCAGCATTTGCAGAAATGCAAGGGACTTGGGAGTCTGGCGAATTTTGTAAAAGGTTTGCTATAAAATATTTAATTTTCAATTCTTCTGATTGCTGTTTAGAAACATCTCTTTATTCAATAATCATACCCTACAATAAGTACAGGAAATATTATAAGCATATAATAGTCTATAAATCACAACCACTTATCCTTCTTTTCCTACTCATTACCACTTAAACTCGTTGAGTTACCACACCCAATACAGCGAATTCGCCCAATTGCTTCTAAATTAATATTTAACAGCTCCATTTATTAAGTATAATCATTGCTTCAATAATTATATGCTTTACCAGGAGCGTGTGATCTCCAAACTATCTACTAAAATAATTCATCAAAACCCTCCAACACATGTTCAAGTTAGCCCCTAATCAATCCGGTTTCAAACAGCCGGGAAATGTTAAGCAAGAAAATCCTTCTTTAGTGTACAGATCTACTTTTGCGAGAAAAGTCATAAAGATCATTCAAGCAAATTTCAGCAATGAACAATTCTATGTT
>JAGQXH010000163.1 GCA_020436695.1 Lewinella sp.
ATCGCGTAGTTACTTACACAACTGGCCCGAATTGGACACCCTGACTAAAATTCGATGTGAAGGCTGCTCAGGATGGTCATTTTAGGGAAGGCCCCAATTTTTTTTCAGCTCGTTTTGCTTAAGCAAAATTATCAATAAGCAGATCAGTTCCATTGACCTATTCTTGCAAAAAGGTGCACAATACTCGCATAAGCAGTCCTGATAAGAATTGGATGACGATCGTTAGCCATACCGGGAAGACCAAGATTTGCCGTAAGTTTACGGTAAAAAAGTATGACCGCTAACGAATATCAGCAGGCTGCCGCCAGGACATTGATCGATGCTCCCGATTTTGAGATCACGGACCTGCAGGTAATGCTTGCCTGGAATGCCATCGGGCTCAGTGGAGAAGCCGGGGAAGTTGCTGACCTCATCAAAAAAGGAATCTTCCACCAACAGGGGCTGGACCGGCTAAAGCTAAAAAAGGAACTGGGTGACGTACTCTGGTATCTATCGGCCCTATGTAGCGGACTGGGCCTTTCTTTGGAAGAGGTGATGCAGCACAATATCGATAAGCTCAAAGCTCGCTTCCCGGAAGGCTATTCACCCCAGCGAACGACCTTCCGGGAAGGGGATGCGCAATAAGCCGGTCATTATCCGCGCAACCCGCGTATCTTTCTTTTTCCTGGTTTGGAAAGGGTTACACAGTGTAGACCACCTCCTTTATAGTTCAGTTCCAAAGCATCTACACGGGTGATCTTTCGAGAAGGAAAAACCTTCTGAAACGTCCGAAATGCATCCGTATCCTTTTTCAGGACATAGCTCGGTGAACCCGGTGAGAAATAGGAAGGGATGATCACCGCATGGTTGGTGATCACAAAATTCAGATAGCTGGTTACCGGAGTGTACATGATATCCTGGTCCGCCCGTTTACCGGCGGCAAACACAACCGGTGCCTGAGGAACGCGAACGATACGGAAAGGCTTGCCATCCTGATCCACGGCTTTGGACAATATCTGATAATTCTCTTCCAGCCGCTCGTGAATGATCTTGTAAAAAGGATCGCGTTCCAAATCTTCGGCATTTACCTCCGCCAACAATATGGTATGCGGATCCGCAAAACGACAAAATTCATCGACATGCCAGTTGGTACCGTATCCATAGATATTGTCTATGACCGGTCCGTAACCGATAAAATCATCCTGTGGGATGCCTCTCTTCAACCAGATGAAATTGGTTTGCAAAAATTTTTCCCGGTATTCCGCTTCGATCTCTTCCTTACTTAGCCCGGGATTGACCTCTTTTTCATAACCTTCAATAAGTAGAATAGTTCCTTTGCCATTGATCTCATGCCCTCCTCCCTCACTGTATAGACGGCTTTTCAGAAACGGGATCTGCATTTTTTCGGATAAATGCAGAGTAAAGTCCTTATAATCCTCAAAGTCTTTGTGGGTATAATCGAAACCGACGATCTGCCGGTTCCCTTCTCCATCCATCATATAGGAGGGACCGTAATCACGTATCCAGATGTTGTCTTTTTGAAGGTTAAAAGGCAAAAATTCTACCTGCTCAATATTGATCGCCGCTCCTACCAGCTTCGAACGGATAGCAGATTCAGAATAGTTATTTTCATTGTAAAAAAGAGATACATGGTCGGTCTCGGCTATTTTCGAGATCAGTGCCAGCAGCACTTGTCTGTTGTCCTCATTCCAGCATAACATGGTCGATTCCTGTTCTTCAAAATCGGCTGCCGGACGAAATGCGTTATCTGTTTCAGGAGCGAAATTACAGGCTATGCAGAATAGTATACTAAGGTATAGCACCAGTAGATACAGCCGGCTAAGATCCGGAAGTGCGTTGCAAAGTCGTTTCATAAATCGTCAAAGCAGTTTTGAATTTGTGTTTGAATAATATTGAGCATTAGAAAGGCCGCAGATGAAAATTCGATCGAGGGGGGATCGGATCTCCTTCTCCGGCCTTCTTCTTTTGTTCCGTAGTAGAGTGAAAGCAAATCTGTCAGAGCATTAAAAATCAGTATCCGCCTTGGTCAGATCCAGTTCCTTAATCCAAATATTGCGGTACAGTACATCATGACCTTCAGCCTGCAATTTCAATCCTCCCGGCGTATCGGTGATGCCTTTACCTCCATCATTACCGCCGTCAATACCGGAGTTTTCTCCGCCCCATACCTGATTAATGGTCTGGTTGGTATATACCTTTTCTCCATTAAAGTACATCGTCAACATCGCCTTTTCGGTACGACGGCCATTTTCAAAACGGGCGGCCCGAAAAACGATATCGTAGGAATTCCATTTGCCCAGGCCATTGTACAAATGATAGGGCGATTCGGTCTCATTGATCACCGCCGCCATACCGTGGCTGGTCTTATCTCCGTCCAGCACCTGTATCTCGTAACGGTTCTGCAGATACACGCCGCTGTTGCCCCCTTCGTGTTCGATCAGGAATTCAACGTGTAGCCGAAAATCCCTGAATTTTTGTTTAGTTACAATATCAGCAGCGCCGTATTTTCCTCCGGCCGCCGCCGGGTCATTCGTGTTTACAGCCTTACCCTTATCTACCGGATCTTTAACGATACGCCATTTTATGGGTAAAGTGGCCGAAAGTCTGGGACCTTCCCAGTAAGTCCATTTTTTATGAAGGGTTTTCTTTTTACCGTCGAATAATTTGATGGCGTCTGCGTGGGCTTTCGCTCCTACCCCAACCTGTGCCGCAAGGGGCAATGTCATCAACATACAGGTGGCCAGAACAAAAAGTATTGCTCGGCCCGATCTCATTTTGCTGGTCATTTCGCTTCGTTTTTTATGTAAATATATGATGGTGCCTTAAATATAAAAAGAGCTCCGGACGGCGCCGAAGCTCTTTTTATCATTTCGTTCCTTTTAACTGGATCTCGGGGGATCAGAAGAGCTTTTCCTGAGGTGGTTTTACGCCGGCCAGCCGCAGATAGAGGGTCGTCTGACCACGGTGATGCGTCTGATGCTCAAACGTTTTGTCCAGTGCCCCGCGACGGGTTACTTCAAACTGACCAAATAATTTGATCTTCTCATTCAGATCTGCATCATTCATGCCCTTGATCCCTTCGATCACATAATCGTATCCGGCCGTAACCAGTTTGATCACATTCTCTTTGGATTGATCCTCTGCATTTTCATTTTCACCTCTTCCTACCGGACTCTCTTTGCCGAAAGCGGCAGCCGCCAGTCCGAAATTGGCATCCGTCAGGTGCAGCATCTGTCCGGCAAAGGTACGAACCTCAGGGGTAGGCTTCCAGTTGTAGCCTTCATCCGTCATAGCTTCGAGATATTCCAGGGTATAGGCTTTAGCTCTCTCCCACTCAGCGGCGATGGCCGCAGTCTCGGTTTGGGCAGAAACCATTTGCAGGCCGCCGGTAAGGCAAAACACAAAACAAAGTAACAGGTGATTTTTCATAATGATGTTGATTGATTAAATGATAATTCAAGTTGCGCCAAATCGGGATGCGCTGCAAGAATTTTCAGCTTAGTTGTTCCCGACAGGACATTTTATTTAAAATTAAACAAAAAAACACAATTTTTTTATTAAAAAAATCACGTTTTGCCCTTGACTCTCACCCTACGTCATAGCCTACCTTTGTATTTGTAATCTTAAAACTGAAAAATGAAGACGTATTCCGTCAAACAACTGGCCGCTATGGCGGGTGTGAGTGTACGTACTCTGCACCTATACGATGAGAAGGGGCTACTCCATCCGGCGACTCGGACCGAATCGGGCTATCGCCGCTACGGAGAAGCCGAATTGCTTCGCCTGCAGCAAATCCTGTTTTACCGTGAACTAGACTTCACGCTGAAAGAGATCAGCGAGATCCTGGACGATCCAGATTTTGATACGCTCCAGGCCCTGGAGGATCACAAGCTTCGATTATTGGCCAAAAAGGAACGCATGGCGGTGTTACTGAATACGATCGACAAAACCATTTCACACTTAAAGCAAATAGATATCATGAGCAGTCACGAAGAATTGTATGAAGGCTTCCCCAAAGACCAGGCTCAATCCTATCGCGAAGAAGCGATGGAAAAGTGGGGCAAAAAAACGGTGGAGCAATCCGAGCAACACCTGATGGCCATGGGTAAAAAAGATTTTACGGCCCTTAAAGAGCAGTTTACCAGGGTGAACGCCCAGCTTTTTGAATTGAGGAATACCGCCCCAACAGCTCCCGAGGTACAGGCCTTCATTAAACGACACTACCACTGCATTGAAGGCTTCTGGGGCAAAAAACCAAATGCTGCCGCCTACAAAGGATTAGGAGAACTCTATGTCCAGGATGAACGGTACAGTATGGTAGATGGCGTTCCGCAACCGGATTTTGCCCAATTTCTCAGTCAGGCGATGGCGCATTTTGCCGAACGCCTGTAAGCAGATTCCAGATACTTTGTAGTGACCAAACGCTGAAAACTAATGGGTTCGCTTCAGCGACAAAAGCAAGTATCAAGTTCAAGAGCCTACTGCAAAACTTTAAGCAACTGCGCTTATTCGTGTCACCTGGCCTTTGAACTTGAACTTGCTTTTCCGCTCTGTTCTTCAATTAGTAATTATCAATGTTGCTATCTGGAAAGTACCTGTAATCTTTAAGCAACTTTATACGGTCTCAGCTAGTTTGGCAGGTACATTTTTATCATTTTTGTACCTGGATATAACTAATAAGCTATGACATTCCGAAAAGAAAAAGACAGTATCGGCTACGTCGACGTCCCGGCCGATAAATATTGGGGCGCCCAAACCCAGCGTTCGGCAGAAAACTTTAAGATCGGTGGCCAGCAAATGCCCAAAGAGATTATTCGCGCTTTCGCCATTCTGAAAAAAGCAGCAGCCCTAACTAATCTGGATCTGGGAGTGCTACCCAAGGACAAAGCCGATCTCATCGGTGAAGTATGCGATGAGATCCTGGCCGGCAAACTCGATGACCAGTTTCCGCTGGTCGTGTGGCAGACCGGTTCCGGTACCCAGTCCAATATGAATGTCAACGAAGTGGTTGCCAACCGCGGCCACGTGTTGCGTGGAGGTGCCCTGACCGATGAGAAAAAGGTGCTGCACCCGAATGACGATGTCAATAAGAGCCAGTCTTCCAACGACACCTTTCCCACGGCCATGCATATCGCAGCCTACCAGATCCTGGTAGAAACTACGATTCCCGGTATTATAAAACTACGGGATACACTCGCCGCCAAGTCAAAAGAACTGATGGATGTGGTGAAGATCGGGCGCACCCACTTTATGGACGCTACCCCGCTTACGTTGGGGCAGGAATTCAGTGGTTACGTCAGTCAGCTGGATCACGGCATCAAAGCTATTGAGAACAGTCTGGCCCACCTCAGTGAACTGGCCCTGGGCGGCACGGCAGTCGGTACCGGCCTGAATACCCCGGAAGGATATACAGAACAGGTAGCGGCCAAGATCGCTAAACTGTCCGGGCTACCTTTCGTTACCGCTGAGAATAAGTTTGAGGCCCTCGCGGCTCATGACGCCATCGTAGAGGCGCACGGTGCACTTAAAACCGTGGCCGTTTCGCTGATGAAGATCGGTAATGATATTCGCATGTTATCCAGTGGTCCGCGTAGTGGAATCGGGGAGATCATTATTCCGGCCAATGAACCGGGTTCTTCCATTATGCCGGGTAAAGTCAATCCCACTCAATCGGAAGCATTGACCATGGCCATGGCCCAGGTAGCCGGCAACGATGTAGCGATCAATATTGGTGGTATGACCGGGCACTTTGAGCTCAACGTATTCAAACCGATGATGATCTACAACTTTCTCATATCCGCACGCCTCATCGGAGAGGCCTGTGTCAGTTTCAACGACCACTGTGCCGTAGGTATTGAGCCCAACCGCAAACGTATCAAGGAACACCTTAACAATTCCCTGATGCTGGTAACGGCCCTCAACACCAAGATCGGTTACGATAATGCTGCCAAGATTGCCAAGAAGGCTTACGCCGACGATTCCACACTGAAAGCCGCAGCCATTGAACTGGGACTGCTCACTTCCGAAGAATTTGACGAGTGGGTCCGGCCGGAAGATATGATCGGATCGTTGAAGTAGGACGGTTTACGGAGCCCTTGGGCGAAGTCGGGAGCTAAACGGGTTAACGAGTTACCGGCCTTAAAAGGCCATTTACTCATTAACCCGTATTTTTTTGGTATTAACCCCAACCCTTTGGATATGGAGCGCGTCTAAGGTATGGCCACTGCCCGTAAGTTATTTTGCAGTGTCCTCCGCAGTCTGAGCTATTCAAATATTACCGGTCCGATTTAGCGGGATCGCAAACTGTAGAACTCTAGACTTAAAATTCACAATCCAAATCCAATGAAAAAAGTACACCTGACTGTATTCATCATTTTATGCCTAACCCAATTTTCCTTCGCCCAGTGGACCGTATTACCTTCCGGTACCCAGAAAGATCTGCACGCCATTGATTTTTTCGATACTATGCACGGAGTTGCCGTGGGCGACTCTGCCACGGTGTTGATCACCAGCGACGGCGGCAGCAGTTGGACACCAGCAAATAACGACGGGATCAAAGGAAGTTTGCGATCCGTACAAATGTTGCATCCCGACACCATATTGATCGGTAGCGGCAGCATTTTTGAGAGCCAGCTTTACCGAAGTGTGGATGGAGGACAGAGCTGGCAGTCAACGATCCAGGCCACAAAAGTTGCCCAAACCAGGTCGCGGCTTACGGCCTTTAACTACGAGCATGCATTCTATTCCGACGACCGGGGTGCAAAGTGGGATACCACCGGACTGGATATTGGAGGTACCGTCCTGATGGAAGATCTCTACTTCGCTAAGTCTGACACCGGTTATCTGACCGGAAATGTTTCCGGTTTTACCACCTATTCTACCTATGGGTTCCGCAGTGTCGACGGCGGTCTGAACTGGGCCCCTTTATGGGTATTTGATCTGCCGAATAACAATGCCGCCATGAGTTTCACCGCTCCGGATCCGGACACCGCCTACCTGTTCACCAATCAGTTTGTCAATTATGTGCCGGGACCGATCAATCAACTTGTGCGTCTGACGGATTTCTATTTCGACGATTCCGACAACCGCAATAGCTGGCGTTTTACTGCGGAGATCCTCCAAACGGAAATGCCGGTAGAATTCATCAGTTCCTATTTCAGTAATACCCAGTTTGGGTTTGCCGGAAGCCGGGAAGGAAGTATTTATCGTACAACCGACGGCGGTAGGAGCTGGGATCTCGACTTTGAAGTGGATTCCAGTATTTATGAGATTACTGCCGCGGATGATCATATCTTTTTTGCCGTCGGAGCCAATGGTGTCATACTGAAAAATGCTTTGGACACCAGTACCGATGACCGGCCACAAGTACTTCGGGCATCCCTGTATCCCAATCCGGTACATAGCTGGCTGTATTTGAAGGACATGCCGGTCGCAAAGGGCGATATGAAGTTGTATTCGATCAGTGGTCAATTGCTGAAAACCGGGACCTGGACTGCCGGTGATCCCATTGAAGTGAGCGACCTGCCGGCAGGGATGTACATATTGAATATCCGAACGTCCCGGGAAAATTACCTCGCCAAATTCCAGAAACAATAAAACCCGGTTGAAGCCGTTTATTTTTTCTGTTAATAGTATTATTGCCGGTCAGGCGGATCCAGCTTGTAATTACAACCCCGTTTGACCGGCAACTAATCCTGAGAGCCTCTCTGATCATCGATGTAGGCTGCATCGGTGATCGCATCATCTTCGAATGGTACAATAACTATCAGATATAGGTATAGCCACACCTGAACACAACCCTTACATTTTCAAACTATCGTAACTGAGAACAGCAAACTGATTCCTGGAATGGCATCACTAAATGCGTTTTTCAAGGTAGGGGTACTCGCGGCATTCCTACTGTCTACTCCTACATTGCTAGTAGCCCAGCGAATACCAAACTTACAAACCGGGCCGGAAACATGGCCGGGCGCTGAAAATTGCCTTTTTTCTAAAGCACAGGCAAAGAAAATGTTGGATCCTGAATTTAGATCAAGGCAGGAAGCACTGGAACGGGATCTCTACATCAAAGCGTCTGAGCTTATACGGGGACGACTGACGCCCGGAAGTGGTAGGGAAAGTCTGGCAGAGGATATTCTCACCATTCCGTTGATCATTCACGTGATCCATCTCAGCACGGAGCCGAATCCGGGAGATGGTCCATCCAATCCCACCGATGCCCAGATACTGGCCGGCATTCAACATCTGAACGACGCCTACCGGAATATCGGGGTATACGGAGACAACGGTCATCAATCTCACCCCGCCTTGCAGAGTGTGGATGTGGGCATCGAGTTCTGCCTGGCCCAAAGAGACATCAACGGTGCTCCCACTACCGGTATCTTGCGCTATGCCAACGATACTTTTTCCAATTTGAATTACGATCAGGAAGACCCGCAGATGCAGCAGTGGGTAGCGGAGCAGGATAATTTTGTTTATCCCGGTACCGACTATGCCCATGTGTGGCTGGTAAACGATATCTGCAGCGGTAGCGGTACGGCAGAAGATCCGGAAAACTGCAATATAGCAGGTTACGCCTACTTCCCGGGAGGGCACGGTCAGGTTAATAACGGCGTCATCAATCTCGCGTCCTACTGGGGCAGCTCTACCAATGCATCTAAGGTTCATATTCATGAGTTCGGCCACTACCTCAACCTGTACCATACCTTCCAGGGTGGTTGTACCAATAACGACTGCCTGGCCGATGGAGACCGCGTCTGCGATACGCCGCCGGATAACCGGCAAAGCTATTCCAATTGCGGAGCAGCCGATAATAGTTGCAGTACCGATACAGACGATACCAGTGCCAATAATCCTTTCGATTCGGATGTCGACGACCTGTACGAGAACTATATGGATTACTCATCCAATGCTTGCCAAAACACCTTTACACAAGGGCAGAAAGACCGGATGCGACTGGCATTGCTCGGTACCCGCAGCAGTCTGCTCAGTTCGCAGGCCTGTATACCGGTAGCGGGAGTAGAAGCAGGAATAAACCGTATTCTATATCCCGATCTCAATATTTGCAACACTACTTTTTCTCCGGTAGTAGAGGTACAAAATAATGGTGATCAGCCGATCACCAGTCTGACCTTTGCCATTTATATTGATGGGAATCTACGTCCGGAAGAGAATTGGAACGGTAATTTACCTTCCGGTGAAATGAGTAACATCAGTTTATCGGAGATCAGTTTCGCCGGTCCCGGTGAACATGAGCTGTTGATCGAGATCCTAAACTCGAATGGTCAACCTGATCCTTTTTCCAATAACAACCGCGCCCGCAAAGTATTTATGTATGCGGCATCCCTTACCTCCCTCCCCTTCTGCAGCGATCTTGAAATTAATGCGCTCCCATCCGGCTGGACTATTTATAATCCGGACAACTACGTTGGTTTTGAAACTTATCCGGTGAATACCTGTGCAGACGGTGGTGACTATGCATTGGCACTGCAAACCTGGGGCACTTTCCCCAGCAAACAGACCGTGGAACGCATTCTGACTCAGCCCATTGATCTGAGCCATGCCACCGAGGTCTCACTGAGCTTTGATATTGCGCATGCCCTAACCTACACCAATTTCAATACTATTCTCGATATTTCGATCTCCCGGGATTGCGGCCTGAGCTACACCTCCGTCTACAGAAAAACCGGACAGGAACTCTCCACCATCTACGTTCCCGCCGGGAGCGCCGATGATCCCGACGCTTTCTATATTCCCGGCTCCTGTAGTGAATGGAGAACGGAAACGATCCCACTCAGCAGTTATCTCGGAGATGAGATCCTGATCCGTTTCGAGGCAAGTACGGCAGATATAGCCAATAGTACGTATGGTTACTATTGGGGGAACAATCTTTATCTTGACAATATTTGTCTGAATGGAAGCGGTAGTTTTTCCGATTGCAGTACTGAAGAACTGGAACTGCTAAATGGGGTGATAGCATCCGGCACCTATGATGATGCCGCGACCATTATGGCTGGTACGAATTTGCTGGCAAATGCCGAGGTCTACTTTGAAGCGGCCGAAGCAATTTACTTATTACCTGGTTTCACAGCCAATGAGGGAAGTAAGCTGAGTGCCGTTATTCGTCCTTGTGGTGCTGCCGCACAGGAAGACGCGAATGACCCAATGCTTTTGCCATCTGAGTTGGCTAAACCAGACACCCTAGAACCATTCCGTTTGCCGCAGATTGAACTGCAATTGTATCCCAACCCCTTTGCCGCACAGACTACTGTCAGGTATTACCTTGGGCAAATGGAGGCGACGGTAGAAATGCGGTTGACCGACATGCACGGACAGACATTACGTACTTTCCCCTTTACTGTCACTGAAAGCGGCTGGCATGAATTTCTGCTGGACCGGAAGGATCTTCCCACCGGCATATATTTCCTGCAACTGAGAACAAAAGACCAACTGATCAGTAAAAAACTGGTTGTCATATAGGTACAACAGTATTGGTTCTCGGTGCATTAATTAATTAATTATCCAACACCGGAAACCAACCCTATTCTACTTTTACCTTACCCACCCAGAGCGGTATTTCACTGGTACCCACGGTAACCACGCCGTAATACAGTGCCGGTTTAAGATTCGTTTCCCCGGTATAGGCAGCCAGGTATTTTTTGACTTCTGCCCCGAAAGCGATCTTTCTTTCGCCGGAGATCTCATCAAATTTCAGCTCGCCCCGCATCACCTGCCCCTCCGGATACTGGTTGTTATACAACGTCAGGAAAAATCCTTCGTCTACCGAACGACTGGTCTCTAGTTTGGCCGAAAAATTCAGGTAGCCCTGCTCGTCCTGCGCAATGTAGCCCAGGTCACCTTCCGTGAAAATGTAGCGCTTGGAAGTGCCGTCGCCCAATTGCAGCTCAAGGTCTTTATTGGTATGGTATACCTCCGGATTCACTGCGGGTGCAGCGTTGGGAACAGGGGTATCGGTGACGGTCCGGTCCGGTTCGGTCGGAGCCGGTGCTTCGGTATCTGTGGTCTCCGACAGTGTCGTTGTCGTTTCATCACTGGCAGGTGTTTCCTCCGGTTCTTCGATCTGACTTATCTGAGGCTGCGGGTCGTCCTTCAGATCACTTAAGTAATACCAGACACCGCCACCGACGATTAAGAAGAATCCCAGGCCCCATACCCAAAAGGGAATACTTCCGGGTGATCCGCCACTGCCCGGATTGGGTGTACCCGGATCGGTTTGCGGGATAGAATCGGTATCCGGTGGTTCCGGAAATTCACCGGCGATCGCATCCAACGATAAACGCAGGTTTATTTTACCGGCATCGCCAATCTCCTGCTGAAGCCTGCGGTGCAATTGCACCTCCTTGGCAAGATCGGTATCCGTCGCCAGTTCCTGCTCGAAGGCGGCCATGTCTTCAGGGCCGAGCTCACCGTCGAGATAGGCTTCTATGGTTTGATATATTTGCTCTTTTTCCATCCTAAAAAATCATTTGAGGGACTTTAGCTGCACACTGGTTTTAATTATCATTATACTTTAACAACAGACTCACAAGCATTTGATAACAAGCAGCTTAAAACAATTTACCTTAAACATCCATCATATACAGGTCGTCTTATTCGTACGGTACAGCCCATTTGTCATGTTGCGGTTACCCTTCGTAAACCAATTCATCAAAGCGTTCATCCTCTTTTACAAAACGGACGAGTTGCTCCTTACATACGAATTTCCTTTTCTTGGCATAACTGACGCTTCCGTATCCCATAATGGAAGTAATGTCTTCCATTTTCGTTTTTTCGAAAAACAGGCGCATCAGTTTCTGGCAGTCATCTCCCAGTTTTTTAAAAGCATCCCAGAAAAGTCGGCTTTCTTCTGCTTCGTAGATGAGGGCTTCCGTATCGGTGTCGCTTTTATATTTGGCATCCTCAGGTATAGTTACCTCCGTACGGGATTTTTTTTGTAGACGATTACCCCAAATATTTCGACAAATGCCAAAAAGGAAGGTGTAAAAGCCACTGGTAAGGTTAAAATCAGGTTGGCGGGCTTTCTCATACAGTACCATTATACCATCCTGAAAAACATCTTTTGCATCATCATAGCTCCCTCCCTTATTCATGATGTGACGGGCGATCCGCGGCAGAAACTCCTTATAGATAGCACGCAGCCCTGCCGGGTCACCGCTACGCACTATGGAGACAAAATCCTGATCTGTGGTATTCATGGATTGCATGTTTCTAAGGATGAAGTTAAATGATTTTTTGAAATTGGGGGTAACCATTTCCATCAACTCCAAATCTATGCAGTGAAGGTCGACGGTTACTATCCTGAGTCGATAGCCGATGGGGGCGGGTTAAAGAAGTGATCTGCTAACAGCGAGTTCCCGTAAGATAAGCATTTCCGGGACTTTGACAAAACAGACACCAATTAATCAGCTATCCGGGTTCATCGGATGGTTTCCAATACCCAAACCAATGCTTTTCCCCTTGGAAACCATTGGTTTCGGCTCAAATAGTTTTATCCGATCGACCTCATCCTTATTGGGGTAAGAGCTGTCTGTATCAGGCAGCTCCAGTGCCCTGTATACCAACTCAGCATTTTTTAACTCCACGGACTGTCCTCAACTGATACGGACAGCCCCTAAAACCCTATTGTCTTATGAAAACCCAAATGGTCAATCAACT
>JAGQXH010000164.1 GCA_020436695.1 Lewinella sp.
CCTCTAAAAATGATAGGACAAACATGGAAATTCCAATTTTCAGGTAATGAGCAAAGGTAATACAATTCTGCACATCGGTCTAATGAAAACCGGGTCCACCTTTCTGCAAACTCGCGTTTTCCCCAATCTTGAGGGGATCAGATATTTTCACGGTAGCGACTCCTTTTACCGGTCGCGATCCTTTTCCAAAGGACCGTTAGGGAAAGTCTTGATTTCGAATGAAGGTTTTACGGGTAGCTGGTATAAAGAACGTGAACTTAATTTGAACTACTTTGACAAATTCACCCAAGCACTCGATAATATCCGGGAATACTTTAATGATCCGAAAATCATAGTTGTCTTCAGGGAGCCATCGAGCTTCATCAAGTCTTCTTATAAACAATATCTCAATGAGGGAGGGACTGCTTCATGGGAAGAGTTCATCATTGAAAATGATGCTCATTTAGAGCAATTCAAATTTTCCAAATACATAAAATTGTTGCTTAATAAAGTTGAACTCGATAACTTATTAATACTCAACTACGATCAATTGAGAAAGAATCCGATGCAGTTTGTTGAGGAAATGTGTACGTTCATTTTTGGTGACTATGACCGGAGCATGTTGCAGCAAATAAAACTTAGTGAAAAGTCAAATCCTTCCGTCCCTGACAACTTTGAAAGTTGGTATATCCGGAATAATAGGGTGAATAAATGGCTGAGGAAAAAGGTAGGATTTGAACTCTCTTTCAGGTGGAAGAAATGGGGGATCAATCTAAATTCTTTCATCCGGTATATTCTACCTAGGATTATTAAAAAAAGAAAAAAACGAGACATTTCTTACCTGGAGGAATATTTTCGGCAGGACTGGTCTGAATGTTTAAGTCTGATTGAATCCGCAAAACATGTCCAGTAATAAAAAAACAGTGCTTTACGAGACTTTCAAGGATCGAAGTTTTAGGTTTTTGCTTGCTTTGATTGGAGAACGGGCCTATTTAAGGCTGCGCTATCGACAGCGGCTGGGATTTTATCCGAATTTGAATGATCCAATGCTCTTTACTGAAAAGCTGCAATGGTTGAAGCTGAATGAAAAAAGCTCACAACTTACGGCATGTGCTGACAAGATTGAGGTAAAAAAGATCGTTGCCGACCGAATCGGAATACAGTATGTCATTCCAGCCATCAGTATCTTGAATACTCCGGATGAATTGGATAAGCAAGCTATTCCTGAGTATCCTGTGATCATAAAGACCAGCCACGACAGTGGAGGAGTTATTGTTGTGAAAAAAGAAAGTGATTTTAAACCGGATGTGATCAGGCAGCAGTTGGCCCGGAAGATGAACATCAATTTCTATTATGCAAATCTTGAGTGGGAATACAAAAATATTAAACCCAGGATACTGATCGAACCACTATTAAGCGATTCCTCCGGTAATACCATGCTTAATGATTATAAAATACACTGCTTTAATGGTAAAGCCCTATTCATTCAGACTATTTTTGACCGTATGAATACGGTTAAAGAAGATTGGTTTGACCGGGATTGGCAGGCACAACCGTTTTGGTATTTTTCCAGTAGAAGACGTGAGGTGCCAAGGCCTGCTTGTTTAGATCAAATGTTGGAAATTGCCGAAGCACTTGCAGTGGACTTTACCTACGTAAGAGTTGATCTTTATGAGATAAACGGCCGGGTGTATTTCGGAGAATTTACTTTCAGGCCTTACGGTGGTTTTATGAAATGGAACGATAAAAAATGGGATTCCTATCTGGGCGATTTGCTACAATTACCTTTAGATGCTTGAACGAGGAACCCGATTGATGATCGTTGTGCCATCTTTGCGTCCGGGAGGTATGGAAAGAGTTGCCTCCGTACTAAGCAATGAATTTGCCAGGGATGATAAAATCGAGATCTTTCTAATCACCTTATCCCGGAAAGATCCGTTTTATTTACTGGACAAAAAAGTAAGGCTCTTTCAACCACCCAATAAGTTTAAGAAAATACGCAGTCTTCGCATATTGTTCCTTTTTTTTTGGATTAGAAAATGCTTTCGCCAGCTAACTCCCAAAGCAGTGCTAAGTTTGGGAGAAACCTATAACCCTTTTGTGATCTTTTCTTCCTTGGGGTTTTCGCATCGGGTGTTGGTATCCAATCGAGCTTCCCCCTTATCGAGTCTAAAGGGGATCAGGGGCTTTTTGAATCCTAAGCTTTACAGGCTTGCCAATACAGTCATTTTACAAACAAGGCTGGCTAAAAAGATCCTTAGCCCCAAATACGGCGGCTGTAGCTTCGCTATCATTCCCAATCCCATACCTCAGGCTGAAGAGGTCGATTTAAACCTCAAGAAAAATATTGTGCTCAATGTCGGGAGTATCGGGGGCGACAAGAATCAGGACCTGTTGCTACAATATTTTCATGATTTGCCCGAAACAGCCCACTGGCAATTACATTTTGTGGGCGAAGGCCCGCTCCGGTCATCTGTGGAGAAATTAGCTGACAACTTGCAGATTAGCCAACGCACGGTCTTTCATGGTTTGAGAAAGGACACTGAGAATTACTACAGAAAGGCAAAGATTTTTGCCTTTACATCTACCTCAGAAGGGTTTCCCAACGCGTTGGCGGAAGCGATGGCTCATGGTTGTGCTTGCATTAGTTTCGATTGTATCGCCGGTCCTTCAGATTTGATCGATGACGGAGTCAATGGTTTCCTGGTACCGGTGGGTGATCACAAGCAATATAGAGAAAAGCTACAGTTATTGCTCAGTGATCCTGAACTCACAGCCCAATTTGGTGAAAATGCCATGATGAAAATGAAGCAATTCAGTCTGGATAAGATTGCGCGGCGATACTTGGATTTCATGATAAACTAATGAAACTAGTCATTAATACTGCTCACCAACGTATCGGCGGTGCCGTGCAAGTAGCCCTATCTTTTATCGAAGAATGTCGCAGATTTCCTGAAAATGAATATTATGTATGGGTAGGGCCAGGCGTGCGAAAAGCCCTTGATGAAACTGATTTTCCCGCTAATTTTCACTTTCAGCATTTCGATTTTGGCGTAATAAACCTGCAAAAAACCTTTACTATAAATCGAATGCTCCGAGAAAAAGAAGAAGCGATCAAACCAGATTGTATTATTGCTACTTCAGGGCCTTCTTATTTTCATTCACACGCTCCTCAGATTATGGGCTACAATTTGCCGCTATATATCTATCCCGAATCTCCCCATATCCGGTCACTCTCTTTTCATCAACGCTTGCGAATGGCACTTAAAAAGCGGATGCACTTCTATTTTTTTAAGCGTGATGCTCATGCGTTTGTGGTGCAAACAGAGGATGTCAATCAGCGGATTCGCCGGGCGTTAGGTAGGAAGGAAGTGTTTACGGTAAGCAATACCCATAATGCTTATTACAACAATTGGAAAAAGTTGCCCCCAAAACTGCCGCCACGGTCAGTGGATGAGTTCCGGTTCATTACCATTTCCTCTTACTACAAGCACAAAAACCTTGAGCTTATACCTGCGGTTTTACAGGAACTCCAACGTAGAGGGCTCAAACAGATAAAATTTGTACTCACTTTGCAATCAAAAGATTTTGAAGCCGTATTTGGCAGCGATCATAATGGACAGCTCATTAATGTAGGCCCCGTCCAACCCGCCGAATGTCCTTCACTGTATGCTGAATGTGATGCACTGTTCCTTCCTACGCTGGCCGAGTGTTTTTCCGCCTCCTACCCGGAGGCGATGACCATGGAAAAACCCATAGTGACTACGGATCTAGGTTTCGCCAGAAGTATTTGTGAAGATGCCGCACTTTACTTCGAGCCTAAAAATGAAAAAGCAGCGGCGGATGCCATTGAGCATTTATTGGAGAATACATTACTTCAAAAAGAACTCATCAGTAAAGGCAAGTTCGAAGTAAAAAGATTTGATACGCCGGAACAGAGAGCGGAAAAATACCTCAAGTTGTGTGAAAAATACGCTGGGGTCAGTAAAAACCTGAAGCGCGCAAAACGTTGAGGAGCAAAACTGATAGAAAAATAGTTATTCTCAACCAAGCTGTTAATTACCTGACAATCGGATTTGCTAACGCCTTTAATACGCGATTCGATGAGGTGGTGCTTATTACAGGTTCGGTGCATACCCAGGGAGAGGTCTTAGATGATGATATTCAGGTAGAATGGATCCGCCGATGGCAAGAACGCCCTGCCCTGAACAAACTGCTATCTTATCTTTCGGCCCTGGTGCAAATGTGGTGGTTACTGCTGTTCAAATATCGTCGGCATGAAGTATTTTTTGTTTCCGTCCCCCCCATGGGGTATTTACTAAATCTCTTGCTTCCTCACCGCTTCAGCGCAGTAATTTGGGATGTTTTCCCCGATGCTTTTAAGATCACGGGGATGTCCGAACGGCACCTGCTTTACCGGATTTGGGCCCGGTTGAATCGCCGCTCTTTTCGTCGGATGTATCGGCTGTTCACCATCAGTGACTATATGGCGGATCTGATGAGCCGGTACGTAGACCGAAAAAGCCTGATTGTACAGCCAATATGGTCCATATTTCAAGCCAACGAGCGCGTATCTAAAAATGAAAACCCATTCGTACAGGAACATGCTCTAGCCGACAAATTTATTGTTCAATATTCCGGTAATATCGGATTGTCACATAAGGTCGAGCTGATGGTTGAATTAGCAAAGATCCTGCGTGACCACAACAATATTCTTTTTCAGATCATTGGCCGCGGGCCGCGTAAACCCACTTTAGAACGGTTGGTAGTGCAAGAACGACTCCCGAATTGCACATTTTTGCCATTCCAACCGGATGAAATGTTTCCCTATTCGCTGAGTGCAGCTGATCTTGGGGTCGTTATTCTTGATGAAGAAGTATCAAAAGGCAGCGTGCCGAGCAAGTCTTACAATTTAATGAGTTATGGGATTCCTTCGCTCTATTTTGCTGCTGCTGATAGTCAATTACAAGCTTACTCCGATGCATACGGTCACGCGCGTTGTTTTAGAGCAGTTGATTTGGGTAAGGCGGCAGATTTCATCTTGGAGCTCAGTCAAAAGCCAAACTTGCAAAAAGACATGGCACAGAAAGCAGAAGCAGCTTCGCTTAACTTTCGCCGGGAAAATGCCAACTATTTTGTGCAGCAATACCTTAATCCTAACTGAATTGCACCAACCGTTTTGTAGAATGGAACAACCGGAATGGTTTGTCTGCGGTGAGTTAGTTGTGCCAGTTGACTGATAATCTATACTGCAAAGCATGAGGCAAACCTTACTCAACCATATCAAAAATATTCCTGGCCGGCGTATCAAACGCAAGCTCGTGGTGATCTCAGTGGATGACTACGGCAATGTTCGTCTGGATTCCAGGAAGGCTCGTGAGACCCTGAACCGGGCCGGTATGAAGATCCACTCCCGTTTTGATGCTTATGACTCGCTGGAAACTCGCGAAGATCTGGAGGCTTTGTTCGAAACACTCACCGCTGTAAAGGATCAAAATAACCGGCCGGCCATCTTTACCCCATTCACCTTACCCTGCAATATCAATTTTGAAAAAGTAGCGGAACAAGGATTTGAACGCTACCATTACGAAACGCTTCCCGATACCTACACCAAGCTCGAAGCCCGTGATGCCCAAGCATATAGTGGAGCCTGGCGTTTGTGGCGGGAGGGCATCGAAAATGGTTTGATGAAGCCTCAGTTTCACGGGAGAGAACATCTCAATCTTAAAGTTTTTGAGGAAAAACTGGCCCAAAAGGACAAGGAAGTACTTACTGCTTTGAAAAACAGATCGTACACCAGCATCTCAAATTCAGGATACCCAACGATCGGCTGGACGGCCGCCTTTGCTTTTGATACACTCGAGGATATTCGTAAGTTCCCAAGTATTGTTAAGACAGGGATGGATGCTTTTGAAGACGTCTTTGGGTTTCGGTCGGAGAGTTTTACTCCTCCTGCACAGCAGTTTCCGCTACAACTTGAGCGTACCCTTTCAGATTATGGTATCAGACACCTTGATAAGCCATTCATTCGCAAGAGACATCTAGGGGGGGGCAAATATAGAAGAGAAGTAAATGTCATGGAACGAGAGCGGGCTACCGGCCTGAACATCCTGGTTCGGAATGTTGTATTTGAACCTACGAATGGACAAGTCGATCATATCGGAAAAGCTATGCAACAGGTCAAAGCTGCTTTTAGAATGCATAAACCAGCAATTATAAGCTCCCATCGGGTGAATTTTTGTGGACACATTGACCCCCAAAACCGTGAAAGAGGACTCAACGCACTGAAAACCCTATTACAGAAAATTGTCCGAACTTGGCCGGAAGTAGAGTTTATTTCCGCTAGTGAACTGGGAAGTATTATTGCTGCAAAAGAGTAATTGATAAATAGATATGTACCGTGATTTCCTGAAGCGTTGGTTCGATCTGGTAGTGGGTTTGGCTGCACTGTTGGTACTATCTCCGTTTATGCTACTCTTAACAGTGCTTCTTTTTTTAGCTAACCGGGGCACTCCTTTCTTTTTTCAGGATCGTCCAGGCTACCGGGAGAAGAACTTCAAAGTCATTAAATTTAAGTCGATGAACGATAAACGGGATGCGAACGGAAAACTGTTACCCGATAACCTTCGACTTACGAATATTGGCCGTTTCATCCGTAAAACTTCCATGGATGAACTTCCGCAGTTGTTTAATGTAATCAAGGGGGACATGAGCTTGGTAGGGCCCCGCCCTTTGCTCCATAAGTACTTGCCCATGTATTCTGTGGAACAGCGAAGAAGGCATGACGTACGACCCGGCATTACCGGCTGGGCTCAGGTAAACGGCCGAAATAGCATCAACTGGACCGAAAAGTTTCGGCACGATCTTTATTATGTAGAACATCTTTCTTTTCAGCTGGACCTCAAAATACTTTGGTTAACCGTGCTGAAAGTACTCAAACGAGAAGGAGTAAACCAAAGTCAGAACCGGCCGATGGAACCTTTCAATGGCTATAATTAATATGGAGCTTCTCAATAGAGTTTTATATCTGGGGTATTATTTGAAAAACCTGGACTATTCCAAGGTAATGAAATTTGCCAGGTACGCTAAAAAAAGAGCGCATCGACCGCTTTCCCTATTTTGGATCGATTCCTTACGCTCGGTCTTTAAATACAATATCGCTATTGAGGAATTCTACCAGTTCCGCTTTTTTGAATTGCCGGAGCAAGCTAAATCATCTTTTGCCGGCACCGGATATATGTATGAATACCAGCGGATAATGAACCCTCCCGTCGGCAGGCTGTTGTTAGCCGACAAGATCCAGTTCTTACGGGCTTACCGGACTTTTGTGAAACATGAATACGCTACCATAGATGAACTCAGAAAGGATCCGGACTTGGCTAGACGCTTATTGCAGACTTCTTCGGGGAAGATCGTATTGAAGAGCACCGACGGACAGTGTGGACGCGGTATTGAAGTGCACCAAAGTAAGGGGTTTACCCCGGACTCCCTGCTTGAGCGACTTATATCAAGCGGTAACGACTTCGTAGAAGCTTTTGTTACCCAACACCGGGAACTGATGCGCTTGTCTCCTTCGGGTTTAAATACAGTACGCGTTATCACACAGTTAGATAAGGACAATCAGGTAGATATCATTGGCACTCGCTTACGCATCACCGTAAATTCACCGGTTGATAATCTTGCTGCCGGCAATATTGCTGCACCTATTGATGTAGAAACGGGACGGGTTACTGGGCCGGGAGTATACAGTGATATCACTAAAACCGATGAATACCAACATCCGGTGACGGGGGTAGATATCGTCGGCTTTCAGGTCCCTTTCTGGCCGCAAACCATTCAGATGTGTAAGGAGGCTGCGTTAGTGGATACGCGCAACCGATCCATTGGTTGGGATGTGGCTATTACTGATGAAGGCCCCGAACTTATCGAAGGAAATCATGATTGGTGCAAACTGCTTTGGCAATTACCGGTTAAGCAAGGCTTAAAACCAGTGTTGGAAAAATATCGAAAGGAATTAGTCGAAAAAATTTAATGAATATTCTCATCAACGGTGTTGGCGGCCCTACGCCGCGTAGTATCAGTCGGGCTTTAAGGTGGTATAGCCGTTACCGTCGTTACGAACTAATAGGTACGGATATTAATCCATTGGCCCGGGATCTATACGATCCGGGGCTTTATAACAAAAGCTACTTAGTGCCTCCCGCGGGATATCCGGATTATTGGGAAAAGATCGAATCGATCATTGAACAACATGATATCCGATACGCCCTGGTCCAGCCGGAACTGGAGGTCATAGCCTGGGCAAAAAAGGCCACCAAGGAGACGTTACCATGTAAAGCGCTGATTCCTGATTATCAGCTGGCTAAATTATTGGTGGATAAATCTGCTATGACGGAGGTACTGGCTGAGGAGGGGCTGGTTCCACCCTCAATGGTCATCGATCCGGCCGGCAAAGACTTTTCTGCCATCGAGAAGGCCTTACCCTATCCATTTTGGATTAGAAGTACTACCGGATCGAGTGGGCTCGGTTCTTTGAAAGTGACGGATCGCGCTTCCTTGCAAAATTGGATTACGATCAATCCCGGGGTGAAACAATTTATCGCTAGTGCTTACCTGCCCGGACGTAATCTAGCCTGTAAATTATTATACTATGAAGGAAGATTGGTTCGAGCAGCTTGTGGGGAGCGGGTCAATTATATCATGTCCAAAGTAGCTCCTTCGGGCATTACGGGTAATACTTCTTTTGGTAGGTTGCTCAATGAACCTGAATTGGTTCAAATCGCGGTTAGGGCAATGAACGTGCTCTTTAAGGCTGTTGATGCGCCTCAACATGGCTTTTTTACAGTAGATCTTAAAGAAAGTGCCGAAGGACAAGCATTGGTAACGGAGGTGAATGTACGACATGTAGCTTTTTCTATCTGTTTCGCTGCTGCGGGGGCAACTTTTGCCGAAGACACGATTCGGCTGTTAGATAATGATCCTACTTTTGATCGTACTTTCAAAATGTATGAATTTGAGCCCGACCTGATATTTTTGCGTGATGTTGATGCTCCTCCTATATTATTAAGAGAAAATCAACTGTTGATTTAATAGGCTGTTAAAAAAGGATTAAAGTCCAGTTTGTAAGAACAACGAAAGTAAATGAGCAGTTGGGGTAATAGGATTATAGCGTTTAAATTATGAGGAAAAGCCTTCTTATCGAGAAAAAGTTTTTATGGGTGAGCCTGATCCTTTGGTGCTTATTTTCTGCTTGCGGTAAAAAAGTGGTTAATAGTGATCCTAAGGCAGACTTGACAACTGTACTTCCACCTACACATAAGGCCAATGATCCCGGTCTTGTACAGCAGGAGGATTTGTCAAATCAGATTACTTTGGTGGAGCAAGGGCGCGGTGCAATACCTATTATCGTTTATCCGGAAGCACCTCCACGGACGTTGGCCAGTGCAGAAGAACTTGCTGATTATATTAAGAAAATTACGGGAATACGCCCTCCAGTTATTACTAGGGGCTTAAGCGAACTGCCAGATAAGGCTATTTGGGTGGGTGTGCAACCTGCAGTTCGTCAAATTTTTCCCAATGTAGACTTCTCATTTTACTATCCGGAAGAAACTCTCATTCATGCTGATGGTAGTCATCTGATCATCGCCGGACGGGATCGCTGGTTGGAAGGGGGGATGTATGCTCAGGGAGACAAAAAAATAATCGAAGGAATACAACTGGAATATGGTACCTGTAATGCGATCTATACCTTTCTTCAGGATTATCTTGGGGTGCGTTGGTTGGGGCCGGGTGAACTTTGGGAAGAATATCCCCGAAGGCCTAATCTTTCTATTCCGGCAATTCATTATCGCTATCATCCGCAATTGAGGTCCAGAGAAGGAGTTTTCCATTTTATGGAGTTAGGATCTAAGAGAAGCAGTGAAGAAGAAAAGGACTGGCTTCGCAGGAATCGATTACAGTACTCTTCTCTGAATGTGGAGGGAGGGCACGGATTCACCGAATGGTGGGAAAAATATCACGAAGACCATCTGGATTATTTTGCATTATTGCCTAATGGAAAAAGAGAGCTGGACGGAAATCCCAAAACGGTGAAACTCTGTATGAGTAACCCGGCTGTTTGGAGGCAATGGCTGGTAGAAGTAAAACAGAAACTAAAAGAAAATCCTTCACAACAAGTTTTCAATGCATCATCAAATGATGGATGGACACACGGCCATTGTACATGTGCGGATTGCAGGGCATGGGATGAGGTACCTATGACTGCTAAGGATTTTAACTTGTCCGACCGAAATGTAAGATTCGCGAATGAGCTGGCTCGACTCCTTAAAACCGAATTCCCGGCCGAAGATTATTATGTGTTGATGCATGCTTACGGAGATATAGGGCGCAAGGTGCCGGTAAAGGCGCAAGTAGCCGATAACGTCATTGTTGCTTCCGTCCACAACTTTTATGTGCGAGACTCATTGGAATCTGAACGATTCGAAACGATGAAGGAACAGTTTTTGGGCTGGAGTAGAATAACTGATCGTCTGATCTGGCGTCCGAACATACCGGGCTATGCCGGAACCAAGATAGGAATGCCCGATATTGCACTTAGAGAAAGTTATGAACAGGTGAAATTTGCGGTAGAACAAGGTATTATCGGCCTATGGATTGACACGTATTGGGGGCATTGGAGTACGCAATTGCCGCAATACTATTTGCTAAGCCAACTCGTCTGGAATCCCTCCAGGGAGTACGAGGCGATAATGGAAGATTTCTACGCTCGTGCCTATGGAGAGGCAGCGTTTGTCATGCAAGATTACTGGGAATTGACAGATCGGAAGAAAGCAGAGCTTCTGGCTACCACACCGGAGGGCTATAGCACTTTTTTTATGCATCAGATTTTTAATGAGGAGTGGTTATCTTTGGCACATAAAAAACTGGACCTTGCATTGAGTATGGTAAAAGACGACCAGCGACTGAGCGAACGCATCCAATTTCATCGGGCTGGATTGGAAGTAGTAGAACAGATGTTGGAACTTAAGCAGTTACAGTTACAATTTGCTAGAAGTCGTGAGTCAGGCCAGGCTAAATTGAATGCAAAGATGAGTCAGGTTCTACTGCACATTCAAACTAAATTGGCCGATTCTCCACCGCATGCTTTTAATAGAATGTACACAATAAAGGAAGCTGACATACATGAAAACCCCGCTGAGTATGAGTTTAAACCCAGCAAAAAAATGTTAAAAGCAATTAAAAAACGTAATTAAGGTACTATTCTACGGTGCATCAGGGGTAAGAATTTAGAGTTTATTAAAATTAAAATCCGACCGTTCGCTTGTGTACGTGTATACGTGCGTACGAGGGCTGAAGAAAAGAAAGACTTCCACTCATGGGGCAGTTCGGTTGTTTGTAGTGTAGTTGAACATAGCATCAGTGATATCAAGCGATTGGCTTTACTAAGTCGAATCTTGAGATACCCCAAGCAGTAGGTGCACCACCAGATTTTCATTATTGGTTGTGGCTTACACAAAATGCGGGTCTGCTTTCGGGCTCGCATTTATGCATGTGCGCGCAGCTAAGTTTTTAACTTTAATAAATTCTAATAATTCAAGGTCTCATCTACAACCTTGTGAAACTTGACAAGAATGCCATCATCAGGAACAATCTTTAGCGAAGGAGGCCCAATGCTGCCAAATACACCCCAACCACTTTTCGTTCACGGTGTCCAGAAAACCGGAACATCAACACTTGTTGGAATGCTTAACTCACATCCGCAAGTATTCTTGTTGTACGAAACTAGGATGGACAAAAGCGTAATTTCGAAATACGGTAACCAGATTCTGGCTCAATTGCCGGAAGCCAGGAAATTTTTCCGCAATAGCTTAAATATAGGCGAACCCTATCTAAATTTTGCTTCACTCCTTGCGGAGCATAACCCGAAGGCACATTATCGTTACATTGGTGATAAGATCATTTCACTCGATCCACAGGAAACACAGCGCACAATTCCCCATAAAGTCATCTATGTACTTCGTGATGTGAGGACATGGCTTTGCAAAGAGCAAATTGTCAGGTACTATCGCACTGATCTAGACGTTGTCCCTCCAGCTATTGACTATCTAAGGTATGTTATCGGGAGCTTTCAATCCCCGAACGCCTTGCATATTCGCTTAGAGGATGTCATTTTACACAACACTGACGTTTTTTCCCAATTATCCGATTTTTTGGGTCTGGATTTTTCAGGCTATTCTGATCAGTATTGGAAGGGTGTTGGCCAATATGAAGAAAACGATCCAAAGAGCTATGTCAGATGGTTTGCTGGTCACCCGTCCTCCAAAGTCAAACCTACAGGCCTTGACACTCAGGTGGAACCACTCTCTCATCCATTTTGGCAGGAGTATTTGCCTCTGTTCGACAAGTATTTTGAAGCGAAATCCACAGCAGCTTTTTCACTGAGTGACATGAATGATGACCTGTGCAAATTGGATACGCTAATGAATTATTCACCGCTTCCATTGGAGCAGTGCTACAAAAATATATCTACAAAACGTTTAGGCCTTCAACGGAAGAGTGGGATTCTCGCAGGAATCCGCGTTGCCCTTACAGGCTACCCACAGTTAAGAAGCCTACTCAAGAAAGTTCTGCGGCGCGTGTAAGTGCAAGTATTGCCGCCGGTGAGCTATATCGTTATTAAGAAAAATTGATAGCTGG
>JAGQXH010000165.1 GCA_020436695.1 Lewinella sp.
GATCATGATCTGGAAAATCTGCGTCGCCGCATCGGCTATGTGCCGCAGGATGTTTTCCTCTTCTCAGATACCGTAGCCAACAACATTGCCTTCGGCCGGCGCGAAGCGGAATTGCCGGAGATTGAGCAGTTTGCCCGTCACTCTGCGGTATATAACGACATTCAGGAACTATCTGAAGGATTCCAGACCCGGGTCGGCGAACGGGGCATCACCCTTTCCGGCGGGCAGAAACAACGGGTGTCCATTGCCCGCGCCCTGATCAAACACCCGGATATCATTATTCTGGACGATTGCCTCTCCGCCGTCGATACCACCACGGAAAAAGAAATTCTCGGCTACTTCAACGAAATGCTGACCGATAAAACGGCCATCATCATTACCCACCGCATTTATTCTCACCTCCAGTTCGACAAGATCCTGGTGATCGATGAAGGCCGCATCACGGAAGCCGGTACGCACGAGCAGTTGCTGGAAAAGAAAGGGTACTATTTTGATATGTATGAGCGACAGACTTTTGAATTGGCAGACGGGGAACGGTAAATTTGAATTTTTAAACAGAAAGAAATGCTGAAAATTCAATCAGGCGTTGCCGCTCTACGCCCTTCCGACACCTTGACCATCAATCAATTATCCCATCAGCTACAAAGCGAAGGCAAGACGATCTATAAGTTTGGGTTTGGGCAATCTCCTTTCCCTGTACCTCCCGTTGTGCAGGAAGCCTTACGGAAAAATGCCCATCAAAAAGATTATTTGCCTGTGCAGGGTCTGGGGATGTTGAGGGAAAAAATTGCAGCTCATACCAACCAGTTATTAGAAAATACAAATTATGATGCTGACAATGTATTTATCGGCCCCGGCAGTAAAGAATTAATTTACCTGGTCCAATTAGCCATTGATGCTCCATTGCTGTTGCCCAGTCCGTCATGGGTTTCCTATGCCCCGCAGGCACAGATCGTTGGTAAAAAAGCGCATTGGATCCCAACCCAACTTAATCATTGGAAATTAAAGGCCGCGGTTCTAAAAAATTATCTGGAACGACATCGCATACAGGATGGCGTTTTAATTTTGAATTATCCCAGTGTGCTCTTCCGATCTACTTTTTCCACTACTGAATTGAAAGCCATTGCTGAGGTTTGCAGGCAATTCGGTTTAATTGTCATTTCAGATGAAATTTACGGTTTGCTGAATTTTGGCGGGGAATATCATTCTATCGCAAATTTCTATCCTGAAGGAACTTTAATCACTACCGGTTTAAGTAAGTGGGCCGGGGCTGGTGGCTGGCGAATGGGAGCTATGATCATACCCAACGAATTGAAATCATTGTATCAAACGATGCGCGTTTTGGCATCGGAGACTTTTAGTGCCGTAAGTGCTCCCATTCAATTTGCGGCGGTAACCGCTTATGAAGGAGATTCCTCTCTGGAGGATTATAAAAATGCAAGTCGATGCATTTTGCAAAAAACAGCGAATTTCTGTTATCAAAAATTAATTACCGGTGGAGTGGAAATACAAACTGCTGATGGTGGTTTCTATTTATTTCCCAACTTTACCCGTCTGGTTGAACTTACCAATTCCGTTCGTTTTTGTCAACAATTATTAAATGAAACAGGGGTGGCCTTATTGCCGGGGACTTCCTTCGGACGTCCTGCCAATGAATTGACCGCCCGTTTATGTTTTGTAGATTTTGACGGAGAAGTTGCTTTACAGCATTTTTATAAACATGGACAAATTGAAGAAGAGGATCTGCCCGTATTATTTCCCAAACTGGTGGAAGGTATGAGTCAATTGATGGGAAAGATAGGGAAAAAAGTAGAGGTATAAAACCATCCAAAAATGAAAAACCTATTCCTTCTTTTCTTTTTGCTCGTTATAATTGCTTGCAGAAAACCTGAACGCCAACTTCAGTATGGTGCGGTCACTTCCGCTTCTCCCGAAGCAACGGCAGCAGGAATGCGCATTCTCAAAGCAGGAGGCAATGCCGCTGATGCAGCCATCGCCGTTTCATTTGCCTTAGCCGTCTCAGAGCCGGCCATGTCCGGAATTGGAGGAGGAACGCAAGTACAAATTCTCCTGCCCGATGGATCGAAACCCTTCGCCTTAAATGGTTCAACCATATCTCCTGCATCTACCCCCCTTGCTTTTGAAAAAGATAGTTTGAAAAGACATTTACGGACCACTATTCCTTCAACCGTTAAGACGATGCAGTATTTGTATGACAACTACAGCAGCCACCAGCTAAGTTGGGCCGAACTATTACAACCTGCCATTGAGATAGCTGAAAATGGTTTTGAGATGGGAGATTTCCGGAAAAAAATTTATCAACGATATGAAGAAAAGTTAGCAAAGGGAATGCCCGCTACTTCCGAGTATTATCCATTGCCGTCTGACCATAGATCTCAACAAAATAAGATCGCTCTTGCTTTAAAGGTAATCGCCGGAGAAGGAGCAACCGCATTTTATAAGGGGCAAATAGCATCCTCTATAGCAGAGGATATGGTTGCTAACGGCGGATGGATTACCCGGGAAGATCTGGCCGATTTCCCCAATCCTGAAATATTACCGAGTGTTCATTTTAACCATAACGGCCATGATATTTACACCCAACCCGAACCTTGTGGTGGATGGGTGGTCAAAGCGGTTTTAGAAAAATTAGCAGACTTGCGTACGGAAAACCCCAATGGAGACCATTTACAGCTACTGGCACAAGCACTTCACTTCGGCCATGACCTGAGACAACAAAAGGCAACAGAAAAAACAGGAACTGACACTGGTGAAACCACTCATTTTTCGGTAATGGATGCCAACGGGTTCTCATTAAGTGTTACCGCCAGTATCAACGCTTATTACGGCGCAGGAGTAGCTAACCCTGATTATGGTTTTTTGTACAATAGCTATATGGACGATTTTAATTTTGAAGAAGCGAATAACAAATATGCTGTTGCCCCAAATAAAATGGCATACTCCTCCATGAGTCCCACTATTGTGATGAAAGATAAAAAAGTAGTATTGATTATCGGCAGTCCGGGAAGCGCAAGGATCATCTCAAGCATTGCACAATTAATTGACACCTTTACCAGCGGCACAACGGATCCAAAAGAATTGTTGCAGCTGCCAAGAATACATGCCATCAACAAAAAAGTATATTTTGAAGATGAGCATCAGAAGGCGCAGTTTGAAACAGCAACCACCGAAGATTGGGAGGTAGTAAAACCGCCGGCATATCTGGCTCAAAATGGATTAAATGCTTACTTTGGCGGAGTGCATGCGATTGTATGGACCGGCCGGGAATACCTGGCTCTTGCGGACCCACGTAGAGATGGTCTGGCCTTAAGTGAATAATTTCAAACTCCTCAAAGCCAGAGAATACAGCCGATATCCATAAGGTCTAATTGTGGTCCTTCTACCGTTTGCTGTCAACCGGATACCGTGAACCGCACACCGTATTTTCCTTTTTTTTTTTGAAATATTCCCCAAATATTTACTTTTGTACAGTGCACTTTAACTAACTTAAATTATTAAACGTGGATAACGAGAGGAATTCAAGGCGATTTGAGAGTGTGTATTCCAAAAAGGTGCGGGCCGGAAAACGGAGGACTTATTTTTTCGATGTTCGCAAAACCAAAGGTAACGACTTCTACCTGACCCTTACGGAAAGCACCAAGCGCTTCAATAGCGATGGGTACGAGCGGCACAAGATCTTTTTGTACAAGGAGGATTTCAATCGCTTTATTAGCAGTCTGGAAGAGGTGATTGAACATGTAAAGACTGAACTGATGCCGGATTACGATTACGATGAGTACACACGCCGGCACGAAGAATACGAAGCGGAACTGGCGGAAAGAGGGGATGATGAAGATGGCGATGAGCCCAGACCGGAAGTAGAAGAAGACGATATGAGCTGGTAATCCTACCAGACTTGATCAAAACATGGGGCAGGGTTAGTGGTCTTTTCAGATTATTGACTCTGCCCCATGTCATATGCAGTATTTACTAGCAGGAGTTCAAGTAGGTGCTTCTTCTTTGTAGACAGCATTTCCCTTCCTATCAATACCCGCCAAAATACCGGCGCAGAAACCATTCAGCCGACAGCAGTATCAACAACACAAAGAAGATCCACTTCAGATTGATCACCGAACGGGTAGTTACCGACTGGTAAATGACCGGTGCCACCGTCTCTTTTGCAGCGATTTTTTCCGCAATGCCCGTAATGGCATCAGGAGTTACCACCTCTCCCCCATATTCATCACTGATCAGGCGCAACAGGCGGTGATCAGCCGTGCTTTCAAAAAGCTCCAGTTGAATGGGCTGAACGGTGAATTGACCACTGAACTGCAACTGCTCCCCACTGGCCACGGTAGTAGCCGTAAAGCGGTAGTTACCCACAGGCAGAATACCGGCGTTCAGGGTATAGGCATTATTCACCCGGTTGAAAGCGAAATCGTAATCCCGGCCTTCCTCATCGGTTATTTTAATGGTCACATCCGGTTCGTTGATGAGCTCGTAGTTATCGTTGTAAAGTTCGCCGTCGAAAATAACCGGCTCGTTCTCGTCAAAGATGTTTTTATCCATGTTGATCCGAAAACGACGCTTGTCTTCTTTAAGTCCCACATACTGTATCGTCTTGCCAAGCAGCTCATTGAAGAGTTCCTGATCCTGATTTTGCAGATAGTCGAACAAACGCCACTTCCAGATACCTTCCGCAGCCAGGATACCCGCTCGGGCTGAATTATCCGTGCCCAATACCAGCAAAGGATAATCCGTGTCGATCCGGCCAATGCGCTGGTATAACAAGACCTGCGCATTGGAACCCACGGCAAAATCGCCGAAAGGAGCCAGCAGCGGTGGGAAAACTCCGATACCGCCTTTGAGTTGATCGCTGGTCGTAAACAGATTGAAGCCGGGATCAATGCGGGCCTGCACTTCATTAGCGTTAGCCCCTCCGGCACGGATCGTCAGCAGGGACTGCACACTGTTAAGCCGGTTGATATCCGTCTGATCACCAACAATATAAAGCACCGGGATCTTGCGTTCGTTGATCTCTGTGATAAAATCAGCTGCATTGTTGCGCAAGCCAGGCAACTGATGTAGGATGACCATATCATAGTCGGTCAGCTTACCGGTAAAATTGTCAATATACACGACCTCAACCTCGTAGTTCTCATTACTGGTCAGCGACTGCTTGATTGCCGTAAGATCGGGATGCGGGCTATTGGCCAACACCAATATTTTCTGACGGGCATCCAGCACATCAATAAAAATATCCTTCGTATTGTTGATCGTCGACACCTCACCACTCACCGGACTCAGGCTGATGCGGTAGCGTTGTACACCCGCAGGGCTGGCATCCAAAACGACCTCCTGCGTGGAGAAATAATCGTTGCGGTCTATGGTAAGCGGAATGTCCTGTAATTTACGTATCCCTCCATCTACTACTTTGGAAACGCTGAGGGTGGTACTTGAAGCACTGCAGTTTAAAGCAGATACATCGATCTGAACGGAGAACTTGTCCCCCAGGTAGGCGATGCGGTTGTTGAATACCCGCTTAAGGATAACATCTCTTTTCGGTGTGGTATCTCCCAGGGCTACCGTATACACCGGCACGCCGAGTTTGTTGCCGGAATAAACCGGATTGCTGCCTTCATTGTAAATACCGTCGGTGGCCAGCACCACTGCTCCCAGGTTCTGATTGCTGTACAGATCGTAAATATCACTGAAAACCTCGGAAATATTGGTCACCTTATCCGTGAAGCTGAAATCGATACCTTCCCGTACTTCACTACCGAAACTGTATTCCTTGAATTCGTATTCGTCGGAAAGTGCATTGGCGAGTTGCTGTATGGACTGCTCGTAGCTTTGGCGCTGCACGTCGGTCATGGCCGCAGCGACGGATTCGGAATTATCCTGCGCCAGGATCACCAGCGGCTTTTTGGTTTCGGTCTGCAACGAGCGAAGTAAAGGCGTCAACAATAGAGCACTGATCACGGTGACCAGTAAAAAACGCAGCGCACCCAACAACCAGTTGAGCCAGGGAGCCTGTTCCCGGAAAGTCTTATCCCGATAGTAAAGAGCCAGTGCGAAGCCCAGTCCCAGTAACACACAGAAGATTAAAAACCAAGCGGGGTATTGAAAACTAAGTCCTTTCATAATTTTCGTCGAATAGGGTGCAATATAACGAAAAGGTAAGAAACAGGGTGAATACAATCTAATCGATGGAAGCCATAGCTTATACGCTTTAGTACGGGGAATTGTTGCTATGCCCCGGCAAGTTCTTGCAAAATAGCCAATGCCCGGCTTGCATGCTTCGCCGGAACGAACAAATGGTCATGATAATAAGCCGCCACCACATTGCAGGAGATGCCATTTTGGGCCAGTGCCGAGGCTACGGCTGCAGTCAATCCCACCGCTTCCAGTGAAGAATGCACACTCAGACTGATCCACGCCATCAGGCTCTGGTAGGTAAGTTCGTAGGTATCTGCAATTGTTTTTTCTAAAATGACCGTAAGGCCTTCTGCTTCCCGAAAACTTCCGATGACATACTCGTCCGGCAATCTCGCGCCGGCAGGAAGGGTACAAAAGACATAGTCTCCCGGTTGGTGTACGGGCGCCATGTGCTGTAATAGTTTTTTCAGATCGGTTTCTCCACTCATGGGCTTTAGCAAACTAGCGTAGGATGAATTTCTGAATAGATGTCCGCTTGTCCAAAAGGAAGATCCTTAAGAAATAGATCCCCGGAGATAAATTTTGTACTTCCAGGGAATGGGTGAAATCGTGCAGCCCCGATTGTTGCAGGCTACGCCTTCCATTCAGGTCAATCACCTCCAATGCAGTGATGAGTTCAGGACTGGATATCAGTATCCTGTCACTGGCTGGATTGGGTTGTAGGGTAAGCGATACTGATCCATCCGGTTCCTCCACCGGCACGTAATCACAAGGAAACTCCGTAATGAACTGGTATAACCCTCTGTTTGGATCTTCATAACACCGTAATGGCATAGCCGGAATATCACAAAATCCATAGACCGGAAGAAAAAAGTTATTGCCGCCGATATTTTCGTAGATCTTATTTCCAAATGATAACTCATTATTCAATTCGTAAAGGGTAGTCACATATTGTACCTGAATAGTGTCTTCATTTAAGAATACCTGCCCCACACTGTCAATTTTCACATAAAAGGTATCCGGCAATGACTCATTCTCTTTGACAAACATTTTGAGTGTGTCCCCTGCCGTCAGATTGAAATCATACAGTAGGTGAAAATCTTCGGTATACTTATTGTAATAGTAGATCCGGCGATCTTCCTGATAGGCAAAACGAATGGGCAGGCTACAACTTTCCGCGTTGTCCAGCACCCGGCAATTCTGACCATTGATGATCGTATCACCGATGACTTCCGTTACATGAACGCCGATATTCGGGTTGAAATAATACTGCGAGTAGTACCACCGCGTACCCGGCGGTGCCCATTCCTGGGCGGTAAGGCTGAACATGAATAATAAAAGAAGGACCATTAGAAAGGAGCGACGGACCGGCATGGGCTTAGATATTTAGTTCAATCTATTGATATTCTAATGATCAAGCCAGTTCGTATACCCACAAATCGAATAGTTTGTCACACTTACGGCAAATTAACATTACTCACTGATGAAACTGGATGCCGGTAGTCCTGCACTATTAAACAGATTCGGAGTAGCTGTATTTCCCCACGCAAAACGTACTGCCACCGGGTGCCCTACTTTTTTAGATAACACCACTACTTTACCTTTCTTGATGAAGGCTTTTGCGGGATAGAATTTCCAATCCCTGCCGGCAATCTCGAATAACTGCAATGCTCCATCCCGGGCGTGTAAACCCTCCGCATTGTCAAACGACACAACGATCTTTTTACCGTCAATTTCCATACTTTTAAAGAGGGGACCGGAAGTCGCGGCATCCATGACGTCATAGTGCTCGCTCAGGGCCAGATTAGCCAGACGCACTCCCACATCCAGCTTGTTGCGCGGATGAATATCCGTGGTATCGCCAATATCACTGGTCACGACCATGCCGGTATTCGGAATTGATATTACCCGTCGTTGCGCATCTCTTACCATAGTACCCCGATTGCCTTTTCCATAACGATAGGGAGCTATCTGCACATAATAGAAAGGAAAATCATACCCCCAGTCTGCCCGCCAGCTATTTATTAGCGTGCCGAACATGTCAGTGTAATACTCTGCATTGACGGTGTTGGCTTCCCCCTGATACCAAAGTACTCCGGCGATCTTATAGGACCTGAGGGGCGCGATCATCGCATTGTAAGCGCGTGCCGGTTCTACTGGTCCCCAGGGTACCGGTTCGAGTATGGTTGCTGCAGTGGTCAGCTTTTTATCGCCGGCGATCACCTCTTCCGATATCCAGGTTTCGGCCGGTGTACCGCCCCAACTGGAATGGATCAAGCCCACTGGTACGCCCAGTTCTTTTTGTAGTTTTTGGGCAAAAAAATAAGCCACGGCACTGAAATGACCCACCGTTTCCGGGGTACACACTTCCCACGCTCCCTCCAGATCGATCTGCGGAGCAAGAGCCGTGCGATGAGCTACCGTAAACATGCGGATCCGCGGATGGTCAGCTTTAGCGATAGCCGCTTCCGCACCGATGACACCACCGCTCATTGGCCATTCCATATTGGATTGTCCGGAGCAAAGCCAGACTTCGCCCATCCACACATCCCGGATATTGATCTCGTTGTATCCTTTGATGCTTATGTCGTAGGGGCCTCCGGCGGCAGGTGTTTCCACCCACACTTCCCAATGAGCCTGGTTGTCGGCCTCGGTAGAGAGGACGGCATCGCTCCAACTCACTTTTACTTCTACCTTTTCACGCGGCTTGGCCCATCCCCAGATGCGTACTTCACTTTTTTGCTGCAGCACCATATGGTCCGAAAAGTAGGCAGGCAAATTGACATTGCCCAGGAGTTCACCGCCGATCAGGCACAGGAATAATGTGAAGAGAAATACTTGTTTCAGATTCAGTTGGTCATTCATGGTAACTATTTCTATCAAAAGATTGGAGTGTAAATTTATTGTTCCATTGCTTCACTGTTCCATTGACTTAGCAGCAGTGGAACAATGAAGCAATGGAACACGAAACAATGTTATCTAATTCACTCTACCGTGTGGTTAACCCATCTACTATCATCCGTTCCTCCTTAGATGTAAGTCATTTACCGTTTCCCGTCCAGATTACTTTTAAGCTCACGGAAAGCATCCAGCAGGTCATCCATCTGTTCCGGCGGGCTGCCGAAACGCAGGCATTTCTTCTTAAAAACCGACTCTACATCTTCCAGATCGCTGAGATTGACCAGTTCGGCCTGTTGCTTTTTCAGTAATTCACCGCTGCGCTCGATCTTGATCTTCAGCAGACGCAGGTCCATATCTCTGGTGAAATCACGGAGGGTAAGATCAAGACGTGGTATCAGTCGGTCGGTCTGTACAATGACCTCTACCCAGGGAGTCAGATCGCGGTCTCCTTTTTCCGAGAAGCGGCGCAGACTTTCTTTTACTTCCTGCAAAGTGCCACTGATGCTTTTCAGACGACGAAAAACAGGCACCATCACCGTTTCCACTTCCATCAACTGATCCTTTTGGAAATACAGGATAAACACCGATTTGTCATCTTTGGTCTCACTGAAGCTCAGCGGGATCAGGGAACCGGAATATCGGATATGCTGTTGCCCATCGATCAATTGCGGCCGATGAATATGTCCCAGTGCAATGTAGTGGAATACATCCGGAAACTGATCAGCTTCAATATTTTCCACATCGCCGGCGTAGATATTGTCCTGCTTGCCGGAAGCCATAGCTCCGGATGCGTACAAATGGCCGGTAGCGAGTAGCGGGATCTTATTTTTCCGGTAAGGCTCCATCATTTCACCAACGCGGCGATAATGTTCCGCCATGCCTTCCCGCACTTTTTGCAGACGTTCATAACTGCCTTCACCCGACTGACTAAATCGTAGGTCCCGGTCTCGCAGAAAAGGAACGGCTGCCACCACCAACTCCAATTTCCCTTTCGCATCCTCCAGCTCAATGATTTCATCCACCGGATCTTCGGAAGCAGCTCCCACTACATGGATGTTCAATAGCCGCAGCAATTCCCTGGGAGCATTCAGCATGGAAGGAGAATCGTGATTGCCACCAACGATCACAATATGACGACAACAGGAGCCCAGCAGGCTGGTGAGGAAACGATAATACATTGTCCGCGCATAGTTGGGCGGATTATTGATATCAAAAACATCTCCCGCCACTACCAATACTTCTACCTCCTGCTCTCGAATGGTATCCGCCAGCCAGTCAAGCGCCCGCTGGTGTTCTTCTTCGCGGTCGTTGAAAAGAAAACGCTGGCCGAGATGCCAGTCGGAGGTATGCAGTATTTTCATGCGTAATTTCAGTAATCAGCAGCCGGGCTTACGGCCTACTCACGGCAAAGCTAAGAATAGTACTGCGAACGAAAGTACCACTCTGATCCTAATTCTATTATTTCAGCTAGTAATTTGATAAAGATCTGCCCTTATGCGGCTGGTTCGGTTATTCTATATACAATGGCTGATTCGGCCGAAGAAGCCTGGGATTGACCTGTGGATTCAAACGCTGGAGTGCATCCACACTCATGTTGTATTTTTTGGCAATACTGTAGAAGGTATCCCCTCTTTGTACCGTATAGGTCCGCCTCGTTTGTGGCTGCACCAGCGATTGATACTCCGGCTGGTATACCACTCCGTTAGAAACTATCGGCGTTCTGGCCTGTAGATTACTATTGGTCGTAGCATCAGGTGCCGTATAGTTGCTATAGGCTTCCGGACTACGGGCCTGCAACTGTGAATTAGTGGTATTCTGTTGCCAGTAATATTCCGCACGGCCGTCCTCCGCCACCATCCAGGCACTTTTAAATCCGGCCGCTTTAACGGACGGTAACATGGCCAGCGCCGAAGAACGGTTGGGGAACGGCCCGATCAATACTTTATAATAGTCATCCGCCAGTTTGCCGTATAGCGGCCAGTTGACCGGCAGGTCGTACTGTCCCAGATCGGGAAACACTTTCCAGGCAGCGATCTGCAGCGAATAACCAGCCCCGGGATTGAACTCACTTATCCGTGGAACATTGCTGTTTTCCACAACGGCGTCATACGACTGGACGGCTCCCGAACCGGTGATACCCCGGGCAATAAGATCCCGGTTGGTATTCGGAGAGACAGTCGTTGTGCTTACCGCCTGCCGCGGATAAACCGTCGTAGCCGGTTGGTCATATTGAGTCGGAGCATTGGTCACCCGTTCGGTGATCGGCTGGTCGGAAAACCATCTCCAGGAGATCCGGATCAATCCATAATAATAGTTTCCGTTGGAAATAAAACTGAATTCGAGTTCATCTTCCAGTTTCGATTTGACGTTATTATCCAGGATATAGTAAGTACCAAACCAGTGACGAACACGGTAATCGTTGTCATTTGGAGCATTTGATTTCAAAGTCAGGTTATCCACCAACAGGGTCTGTCCCGTACGCGTATCCATAAATGAGAAATGGAGAAAGACCTTCTTCTTGAACGGAAGGCCGATATTGTCAAAAATGAAAGCGTAGCGACTGCCGGCCGTAAAACCGGCATCAATCGACAACAAACTTGCACCAGGACGGTCACTTTCGCTGATCTCCTGCACGTCCAGGCGTACGCTAACGTCAGAAGGGTAAACCTGTGCAGATAATTGAAATGCACTAATACATAAAAAAACCAGACATATTGAAATATAGTACCTAGTTGACATTACTGCGGTATTTAGAAAAGACTATATAAATCGGTTCACGGTTTACGATATTGTTGTATGGCAGACAGCTTAGTAGTTTGACGGAAATAAATGAAACAATTTTTTCTCTGACTCTTAAAGTAGAGTATGCACGGCCTCCCTATTAGGGTCTACGGGCAAAATTGAGCTAGGTTACTCTTTGTACGTCAATTAACGCTTTACAGCGGCAAGGACCGTTTTTATTGCCCTTTCCTCATGATCTTCTGACCCTGTACTGTAATAATAGTAAATAAATATAATAAAAAAAGCCCTCGCAAACGCGAAGGCTCTTATTGATTTCACCGAATTTGGTCTTAAACCAATGTTATGCTATGCTTAATGAGTTCCATTCGTTGGTATGTATCCACCGTCCAGTTCTGCATAAAAACTGTTCAGGTATTTCTTGATGTCTTTCTTGGCTTTGTTGTTGATCAGTTCAAAATTGTCCACCATATCCATAAAGATCTGATGCTTGTTTTGGAAAAGATCAATCGTTTCCTGCCATTCTGCAGCGGTCCATTCAGCCCCCATGTAGAAACGATCCCGCACATCTTTCTGCTGAATGTCCGCATTGGGTTTGGCGTAACTGGCATCTACCAGTCCGGAAAAGTCAAAATCGTAAGGAGCTACCATTTTTTTGCCTTCTTCCGTTTCCGGGGCCAGGATCTTCATGTTGCGAACCATACTCACTGACCAATCGGTATTACCGATCATGTACTGGAACAGGTCATGGATCTGCAAATTGCTGCGATCAAAATTGTCTGCCGTCAAACCGTAGCAATCTTCACAGTCTTTGGTATTAACGCGTTCCGCCAGTTCGTCGGAATCTTCGATCAGGATACCG
>JAGQXH010000166.1 GCA_020436695.1 Lewinella sp.
CACCATTACGGATGGGATCAGAATGGCAGCTCCCGTTTCATCTCCCCCCATGGCAATTGGTCCTTCACCTGGATTGTTATTCACTACGATTGCACCGGCAGCACCACCGAGCTGGGCTCCCATGATCTTTTCGATGAAAGAACAGTCACCCCGGTCGATCAGTACTATTTTGCCCAATACATCATTATTTGGCGGCAAACCAACGCCCTGGCCGGTACCGCAACCACAGCTATTGCAGGTAGAGGAGCCGTTCACATTAGTTTCAATGATAACCAGTTCACCGGCAACGCCGGTCTGATCAAGTGCCGGACCAAAAGCAGCGGGAATAGCGGTGAAGCTGGGACCACCGGAAGGATAGCTCTCGGAAGCATCAATATGTACCAGTTCGGTCACTTCATTGCTGGACCATAAATACATCTGCATACGACCGGGAATACCGTCGGGGAGGGTCAGGAAGTTGGCATTATTGGTGCCTCCTCCGTCCTGGGCTTCGGCCATTACGGCGTCGTTGCCCAGGCCTCCCTTACTGAGATTGTTGGTCTGAAAATTACCGGCGGCCTCCGTAAAACCATAGTGATAGAACACGTCATGTACCAGATTATTCCAGTAGAACAGATTGGTTACAGCCGCATCTTTGTAGGTATCGGGAGATTGATTGAGATCGAGGGGGAAATCGAAATTCAGCGGTTGCAGGGCTGTTAATCCACCACTTGTGGGTAAACCGGCATTCGCTCCCAGTTGATCTTCGTACGCATACACATTGTTACCCTTGGTGATGGTGTACGATAACAGTCCGTCATTATGCCAGCCAAAGGGCGAAGCTACCGGATCACCGTTAGTATATATCAGCGTGCGTCCTCCATGATTGGGTGTTTCAACCGGCGCATCGAAAATGCGGTAAGCATTTGCTACCGCCATATTAGCCTGTTCCGTTTTGGCGGAATTGAAATCCAGTTGCACAGCCGACTTCCGAACTCCGGGCATTTCCAGTGCACTGTGTCCTTCCATACATACGCCCGGTCCGGCCGCAGGATGACCAAAGTCACAATGCAGTACCAGATCGTGTTTTTCCAATATCTTACCATCGGTGGCATCTACCTTCATTTGCCAGTAGTGCTGCCCGTCGGTTGTGTAGATCTCCACTTTCCAAACGAGGTCCAGGTTGCCGTTGCGGCTGGGCTGATAGACCAGTTTAGCCGGAATATCTCTTTGAGAAATGCTGTTCTTGCGGATCACGCTTTCCCGGGATTCGGTACTCGCCTGACGCAGTAATTCCAAAGGCTTGTTATTTTTTAAACCCAGAGTTGCGGAAGCTTTGGCTACAGCATCAATTGCCGACAAATGACTTCTACCGGTACGGATCCGTCCGGAGATACGCTTTTCAAAACCGTCGGCTACATGGAGTATTTCTGTTTCATTTTTGAAGTGCAGGCTCATCACGGCCCCTTCGATCTCGATCCCTTTATACCGTTGCTGCAGATATACGTGAGTTACATTATTATGCTTATCGGTGTATTGATCGGTTATTACAAAGTCATTGAGATCATTGATGGTCAGGTCAAATTCAGTGCGTTTCGTTTCTACCATCTGGCGAGCTTTATCCACTGTGATCTTCGACTGAGCCTGAATACCTGTAAGAAATATTTGAGTGAGTAGAACCACTATTACCGCTTTCTTAAGAAGTGCAAGCGAGTTAGTAGTGAACATGTTTTTCATACTGTTTCAATGTTTATTTGTTGAGCTTAAATTTTCTGACATTACAAAAATGCCGGTAAACGAGCAGTAAGAGGATCAGGTCTGATATGCAAAGACTTATGGGTAAAATTTTTTGAAAGTTGTTCGATCAGGACATACTGTAGTACGCCCGGTTCACTGCGTTCGGGCACTAATGGTCGCGGGGATTGGGGCGTCGCGAACGAGGCCGTATCAAAAAGTTTCCCCATGTTTATTAGTTTATCAGATGAGCCGGGGAGATGGACCACGAAGCAGTAAATTGCAGGCTATAAGAACAAATAAACACGATTAATACGGACCAGTCGCCAAATGATGCCATGGTTCGGCAAAGAGTCATTCTAAATACAACATGGCGATGAGGTAGGATCACTTCTAAGTTAGAAGTGATTTCTACCTCTTTTTTTTTCTGCCTCGTCCGTCTGGAGAAAAAAAAGCGGCAGCCCTTCCGGACTGCCGCCATGTAAAACAAAACTCTGGAAAATTATTTATTGTATAATCAGCTTTTTGGTAAGCTGTTGATCATCAGTCTGTATCCGCAACCAGTATACCCCGGCAGGCAGATCCGAAACATTCAGGCGGTAACTTCCGGAAGTTCCATCCACTACGCGACTGCTCAATACCTGGCCGCGCAGATCCAATACCCGCAGAGCAACGTCCTGCTCATCCTCCAGATACGGCAGTTGAATATTAGTAAAACCTTTCGCCGGGTTGGGGAAGATCTTCCAGTCTTCATCTGATCGGGTAGCTACCCTTGGCAAATTATTAATCCGATTACTACCGGCACCGTCAGCGGCCAGCACCAGACTGCCGGCACGACCGCTAAATGTTGCCGTGAAGCTGCCCGCGATCATTGTACTACCCGATTTCAAGATCGGCGTATAAGTCGTGGTCGCCGTATTCGTATTACCCGAATTGGCACTTTCGATATCACTCGCCCGGGTACGATACAATTGCAGTTGAGAACGGTCCATTCCCGAGCCGCTCTCCCAGCCGGCCAGTTCTGTTTCGTCGTAATAGAGGGTCAGTTCGAGGTCCTTACTGGAAGAAGAATGCTCTGGGTTAAACCGGATCGCCTTTTCCGTGGCGGTGCTGCCACTCAGCCAGGAAGCAGTACCATTACCGGCCCGCTCGATAGCGATAGAGGTGCAACCATAATCATGGTTTTCCAGATTGGTGATCGTCGCCAGCAATTCCCCGTCTTCCAGGCTATAGAAATAAGCCGTCTCGAAAGGTCCGAGCGGCGCTTCGGCACTTTGCTCCAGATCACTTTCCACCTGACGGGTAGTACCGTTCAGCCGGATATTGTCCATGCTAAAGCTGAACAACGTTCCGATCAGCGGATCATTTCTCCAGCGCCATCCCAGGTAGAATTCCTGGTTACCCAGCAGCGCAGTCAGATCCTTTTCAAAAGCGCCGGAGGTTGGAGTGGTACCGAAATTATCGCCCACCATCACATCATCCATATCATAGAACTTAGTACCATCGAAAGAGTATACTACGTTGGCAAAGTCAAAAGGAGCACCACCACCCAGGGCAAGGTCAGTTTCTCCACCGGCCGTCCAATCGAAGGTGAGGATCAGGTCGGTCAGACCGCGTGCGTCGATCAGCGGAGAACGCAGGATCAGGTCCGTCGGGCTGTTCTCTCCTTCATAATTCGGCACTTCTCCGGTAAAACTGATATAAGCACTTCCCTGATAGCTTCCGAAATACCACTCATTCATGCCGCTGATATTTTCCACTATCGCCCAGCCGTCCGGCAGGCTCGTGGTCAGAAAGCGTTCGTACAACAGGCTCTTCGGGCCAATACCCACAATGGGGCTAACGTCATCGTCACGAATGGTGAGGGTATATACATCACTGCCGGGAGCACTGCCGTTTCCGGCCGGAATGGTCAGCGTGATGGTCTCATCACCTTCATGGCTGGCGTCATCCAGAATGGTGACCTCAATGGTTTTGGTGCTGAAACCGGTGCCCGTACTAAGAATATCGGCACTGCTCAATATATAATCCGATCCGGCCGTTGCCGTACCGCCTACCTCAAGAGTGAAACTGTTGGCTCCATTGACGAACAGATCAATACCGATCACTTTACCGATACCGCAACCAGACTCTTCCGTTACCGATTCATTTACCGTGCGTTGCGTCACCAGGAATCCGTTGTTCACTTCATTACTGCAGGCGAAAGCAGGCCCCACTCCAACTGCATACCAAGCATTGGTAACCGACATTTCTTCGTTGGAACAGGGCCCGTAAACTGCACGCGCATAGGCAATGCCTGCAGCACGTGCTTCTGCAAAAGTGGCATTCGGAGTTAATTGCACCTCCGTGCCAAACGCTATAAGTTCTGATTTGGCAAAGCCAAGGCCGGTAACCGAATAGGCGTTGCCCAGGTCATTGATCCCATCATCCGGAGACTGTCCCGATCCGGCCGTCAGCAGGTAGAACCACTTATTCAATACCCCACTGTTGGTGTGTACCCCGCAGTAGTCATTCACCAGAGTCGGTTCTCCGCAATCGGGGTTGGACCAGTTGTCGCCACCATAAGTATCCGGATCACCGGCTCTTTTGGGATCATCCATCCAGCGTAGGGCTTTATCGAGATTGCCGAAGCCGTCGCGCTGATCGATCTGCTCACCGATACCCCACGGGTTATAATCAAAAGACTGATTACTGTAGCGATCGATCACATAAGCTTCGATGGCGGCCGCCCAGATGTCGCTGAAGCCCTCGTTCATGGCACCGGATTCCCGCTGATATACCAGATTGGCCGTAAATTCACAGACCCCGTGTCCGATCTCGTGTGCACATACGTCCATGCTCGTGAGCGGGCTGAAACCGGCCACTTCGGTTACGCCGGTATTTTTGTAGCTACCGTCTCCGTAGGTCATGGCCGTACCATTCCAGAAAGCGTTGTCATAGCCTTCTCCGTAATGTACATAACTGTTGATAGCGGCATCCTGGCCGTCGTAGCTAAGCCGGTTGTGGCGATCTTTCCAATAATCGTAGACAACGCCGGCTCCCCAGTGAGCATCCCAGGCAATGTCATCGTTCAAAGCCTCTTCGATGGTCGGAGTTGGGTCCAATACGTGCTCCTCCAGCGTCCAGTTATTATCATCATCCGCAAAGTCAACTGCGCCTTCATACAATAGAGGCACTGAAAGTGGAAGACCGCCGAGGGTATTCATATCATAGGTGCGAATGCCGTTGCCACGTTCCTGATCCCAGAGGACAAAATGCTGTGTGCTACCGATATAGGGCGGATTCAGATTGATCTCCGTTACCTGGGTAGTACCGATGGTCTGAATGCCGCTGTAACGGGTCTGCACATCAGCACTTGCATGCTTGATAATGGCATCTTTCAGCATGATCCGGCCGTCGTGCGCATTGACGTATACATAGTCACGGCTGAGCGGCTGGGCTGCGTAAATATTGAATTTGTACGCCAGATCAAGGTCTAATTCTTCGGTGTTATAATCATCAACGATCACGAGTTCCGCCACCGGATAGTGTTCAGTGTAGGCCTTATTCAGTTCTGCCGCAATGTCCGGAGCGTTGATCCCGTTGCGATATTGGTCAATATATTCCCACAGGTATTGTTGCGCACCAATGCTTTTCATGGCCAGGGCCAGGGCCTGATCTTCGGTGAGCGTAGGCGTTGTGCGCAATTGCTCGTCAATTGCGTAGAAGGCCCCGCTCAGGTTACTTGGTTGCATCCCTTTGGAAAGGGCCACGTATTGCCCATGTTCTACCTTAACATTGCGAAAATATTGTTGGTAACGCTTGAAATTGATGTCATCAAGGTGATGCTCCCGTTTGAACAGGCGCAATTCATCACGCCCGGGACGCAATGCCAGAAAACGTTGCAGTAATTCCGGAATATCCTTATCCTGATAAGCGGCCGGCTGATCCCGGTCCAGTTCAATTGAGACAGGCGTTTGCCGGTCTTTTGCCATCTGGAAAGACCGGATGTGAGTGTCATTCCGCAATTCGCGGGCCATTGGAAGTTGTCTGAGGTCCTGCGACTGACTATTTACCATTGCGGGCAAGAGCAGAGCCGGCACTAACAGACTGAAAAAAAATAAGTGTTTGGTTTTTGTGTTCACAATAGAGCTTTTTAATGTGGTTGGATGGAACAAAATTGGGTATATGCCAGTAAAAGATAGGCAGGGTCTGATGTGAACAGTTTTATGAGGAAAAATTTTCCCAAAATGCCGGCGGTTATTCCGCAAAGCCTTATATTTATAATCTCTCCATTTTTTAATTTGTCGTTAAGATAAATTCGGTACACCTTGAAATTGCGCCATTCGCAAAGTATTTCGCCATGCTGTTAATAGAGAAGGTAGTTAAACTGTTGGACGATTTTCATTTTGGCATCTATCGAGATCATGTCAAGTACCTTAGCCTGCGATCTTTTTACCCTTTGGCCCTGATCGACGTTATTGACCGGGATATTAGTGTGGAGCAAAGTTCGGAAGAGCTTTTCCGCAAAGTCTACGGAGAGGAACCGGCCGGAGAAAAAGACCTGAAGAAATTTTTTCAACTGGCCCACTATACGTTTAAGCTGACCAATGTGCTGGCGCGCAACTACCCGGATTATCTTCAGTCCAACCTCACCCGGATCCAGCATTACATCAATACCGGCAAACTGGAACATGCCACACGTATGGGGGGCATGCTGGTGGATGTCTGTCAGAAAATAGAGGATGTAGGTACCGAGATCAAAGTACTCAACTTCCTGGCCCAGACAGAACTATTGCTGGAATCGGGAAAGGAATCACTGAAATATTTCGAGCGACTCAAGATCCTCATCGGCGTGCAGCAGGAACTCAATGAGCTTAATTACTTCGTAGTGGATGATCTCCGCAATAAAGGGAAGGAGGACAGCACCAAAAACAAGGAGGAGAAACTGGAATACCTGCGGGGCTTCACTAATAGCATCAATTTCAGTAATCGCAAGATCGCTCGTCTCAACATCGTTTATTTATTATACATATACAGAGATCCGGTCTTTCACCAACCGGAAACTTACGCCGAGCTCTGCGAAATTGAAGAGCTGCTGCAAAAGTACGATTACATCATTGTACCTTATCTGTACAATCTCCGGCCGCGCCTGGCTTATCTCAAACTCAACTATTCGATCCAGCAACTGAGCTTCGAGGAGGTGCTGAGTGAAGCGTCTCGAATGATGGAAGACAGCAAAGGTGATCTTTTCTGGAACAGTTTTGTCAACCTTGCAGAACTCAGCTCTCTAGCCATACAGACCAGTCACTTCGTCAGCACTTATTTTACCAGTTATCGTCCGGATCATATGGACCTGCTACCGGAAGATGTAAAAATCCGGCTGGAAAATCTCCGTCATCGCTGTAAAACCATATTAGATAATAAGGTACTGGCCGAACGTTTCGTTGTGAAGTACATCAACCTCACTACGGTATACGGGGGCTTATTATTACTGGGAGATAAACAAAAAGTAAAGGAATGCGTTAACGTACTGGAAGGAATGCTGTTGTTCTACCAGCAGGTGGCCTTTCACTCGGGGATCGACCCGGTGTATACCACTCTGATCATGGCAAACTTTTGCCTGGAAGATTACGAACAGATCGAGAAAAATTATCGCCGCTATAAAAAATCCACCAAGGGTAAAACGGTTAACTCCGAAAACGACCTGACCATCCACGCCTATTACTACGCCGCCAAGTGGCGGGAGAACGGCCGCAACCAATACGTTAAAAAACTGGCCGAAGTCATAGAACAAACCTTTGAGAAACACAATTTAGAAAAGACCAGAAAAAATCTGCTGGACATTGTAGCGTACTACAAAATACCGGTTGAACTTGCTAATATGGAAAACAATTCATATTTTTGACCATCGCTATATTTCCAAGATTAATTTTCTGGTGACCGACTCTTATCTAAATCCTTGTATTTAGAATCAAATTTTTTTGTAGTTTTTTAAAGAGTTTATCGCCATGAATAAGCAAATTTTACTTTCATTTTCTTTTCTCTTTTTCCTTACCTCCCTCTTTTCGCAGTCAACTTTTATTAACGAGATCAACTACATAGCCAGTAATCCGACCGGGGCCGGTATGGAAATTGCTGGTGAATCCGGTGAGAATCTGGATGGATGGACCCTCGTTTTTTATCAGTTGGACGGAACCATCTCTTCCGTGGAAGAGCTGGAAAACCAAGTGATCCCCAGCCAACAAAACGGCTACGGAACGGTATGGTATGAAATGGACCAAATGACCGGTAACGAAGGGGTTGCTTTAACCAATCCGGCCGGTATCGTGGAACAATTCCTCGCCTATGGTCTGGGAACAATAAGTGGCATTACTGCCACTGAAGGCCCCGCCGCCGGAATGTCTTCACAATACATCGGAACGCAATTGTTGCCCGACCAATCGCTCCAACTTACCGGCTTAGGTATCAGTTATCTGGATTTTTCCTGGCTGCTTCCCGGCAGTGTAACTGCAGGTGATGTGAATGACGGTCAGCTATTCGGATTGGTGAAAAAGCTATTGCCGATCTTTAATCAGCAAGCCGGCAATTGGGAAACTGATGTTAATAAGTCATTGACCTTCAGTGCTTTTCCAAATCCTACGACGGATCGCATCCAGGTGAGATGGTCAGCAAATGGTCCGCAATCCGGTCCTGACATCAACCTTTATTTGTTGGATTCCAGTGGTCGTCTTTTGCAACAAAGTCGCTTCAGCCACGAGGATACTATTGTCGAGCTGGATCTGACAGATCTGGCAGCCGGACAGTATTTTATCCGCCTGGGAGAAGGCCGTCAGGCGCGGGTAGAACGGATCGTTAAGCACTGATAAAAACGGCCGATACACCGTCGGCCCGGCATGTACGGGCAGATCTATACGGTAGCTGTCGGTCGCAAATTTCTCTCCTAATATCACACAACACAAACGCTAAACTCACTTAGAACACTACAGGTTTTAGTACCTGAAACAGACTTCAACTGATAAAGATTATTTTTTTTCCCATGTTTCTCTCAATATCAGTTGAGGCCGGTTTCAATGCTAAGTTGCCATAACTTTATGGCAGATTTAGAATGAAACGGTTCAGAAATTTTTTTCGGAAAAGCGAAGACACGTGGAAGAAGTCGGGAAACGTCCTACTTCTTCCACCTTTTTAGAATGATCCTTGAATTGCCTTAAGCATTCAATTTTTTTAGCTAACGCAAGCTACGGCTTCACGGGATGGGTTCTTAAAAGAGCTAAAACGAATGCATAGTAAAGTCAGCTGTCTTTACTGTGTTTTTTCATTTAGGCCCTAACCTGTTCCAAATGCTCCCCACCCGTATCGAGCACCCCAACATTATTACGCCATGTTTAATATTAAAAATTATATGTTGATCCTGGTACTAAGCCTGCCGGTGATCAGCTCCGCTCAACTGACCGTCCCCCAACTGAAAGAACGAGTCCGTCAGGAATGGACGGCCAGCGGGCAACATATTGAAGATTTAAAAGAAATCTCATTAAGTAGCTTTCATACCAGTAGTTTGAGCGGCATTACCCATGCCTACTTTCAACAGTCCTTTGCTGGTATCCCTATCAGGAACGGCCTCGGAAGTATCCATACGGATCAATCCGGTAAAGTTAAATTTGTCAACCTATCCTTTTATCGGGAGATAGAAGGGAAAGTTAAAACGACAAAAGCAGGGATCAGCTCAAAGGCAGCACGGAATTTTGCCGCTCATTCTACCAATTTTCCTGCTCCGGAGAAAAAAGCTACAACCCAGGCACAGCCCGATCCGAGGCTGGTCTTCATTGAAAACGAAAAAGGAGAACTGATCCTCTCCTACGAAGTGGAACTTCCCACTACACCGGATAGCGACGATCGTTTTGTAGTGTGGGTAGATGCGGCCAACGGACGCGAACTCGACCGTCACAACCGCACACTATATTGCCAGTTCGAGCCCGAAGAAAAGCATGAGCATATTGATATGCCGCTTTCCATCAACCTGCCGGAAACCCCGGAACAGCCCACCTCGATGACGGCATTGCCGGCCAATCCCAAGTATTTTGCGTTTCCCTCAAATATCGAATCGCCGCTGTATGGCAATCGCGTTCTTCTGCACGGCAATAACATCATCGACCCTACGGCTTCTCCACTGGGTTGGCATAAAAATAATGCCGGCCTGCTGAGTCCACAGTTAGGCTATACCCAGGGTAATAACGTTTATGCTTTTTATGCTCCTTTGGGTGAAACCAACCCAACGCCGGCCCCTATTACGCGCGATCCCATTTTAGGGCTCTATCTGCAGGGCAACGTGCCCTGGCCGGGCAATCTACATTTCAATTATACGCAGGATCCGAACGGACTGCTGGGTAGTCAGTTCATAGAAGGGGCTGTGACCAACCTGTTCGTCCGCAACAATTTTCTGCATGACCTGCTGTTTCACTATGGTTTTGATGAAGCCGCCGGAAATTTCCAGACAACCAACCTGAGTGGCGCCGGAGAGGGTAATGACCACGTTCTGGCCAGAGCACAGGATGGTCTGGGCATTAACCAGGCCAGCTTCTCCACTCCTCCCGATGGAGAGAACCCGACCATGCGCATGTTCCTGTGGGATACGGATCTGCCCAACAGTATTCGCGATGCCTCTTTTGACAATCTCATCATTGCCCACGAATATACCCACGGTCTTTCCTTTCGCCTCGTTGGCGGTGCAAACAACACCAACTGTTTGACCAACTTTGAACAGGGAGGAGAAGGCTGGAGTGATTTCGTGGGTCTGATGATGACCCTTACCGATAAGAATGGTAATGGTGTGCTGGAAGAATCGGTGCTGGGAGAAGGCGTGCGGGGTATCGGTCACTACGTGCTGACCAAGGAAGAGACCGAAGCCGGCCTGCGCCCCCGGCATTATACCCGCAATATGGACTGCAACGACGGGTTGTGCAATGAATTCACCTATGGTGACCTGACCAATCTCTCCCGCCCGCACGGAGTAGGCTTTCTGTGGTGTACCATGCTGTGGGACCTGAGCTGGAACCTCATCAATGAATACGGCTTTGAAGCCGATCTATATAATACCAATAGTACTGCCGGCAACATCCGGGCGTTGAAAGTGGTGATCGAGGCCCTGAAAATGACACCTTGTACGCCTTCCTTCATCGATATGCGGGATGCGGTACTGGCCGCCAATGACCTGATTTATAACGGCGAAGGCAATGACCTGCTATGGGAAGCCTTTGCCCGTCGCGGATTGGGGTACAGTGCCCAGGACGGTGGCCGGGAGGCGTTTGACGATCCTTACATGCAATTAATCAAAACAGTTGACAAAACCGAAGCGGAAGTCGGCGAACCTATTACCTACACCATTACCCTGACTAACCATACCGGCTATACGCTTAGTCAAGCGCTCATTAGTGATCAGTTACCTCCTAATTTCGTAGCTACTTATATTTCTAACAACGGCAGTATTTCTCCGGACGGGCTGGTTACCTGGCCCAAGATAGATCTACCCCAACAAACGACCCTCACCCGCACCATCACGGGCTATCTGGATACGGCTACCCGAACCGAGGTGGTCGCCTCGTATCCGGTAGAACAGAACAATCTGCTGGGTTTTATACCGGTCGGTCTCTGGTTACCGTCTTCAGACTATCCCAATCCGAATACCGGGTCGGGTATGTCGTGGTTCCACCTTGATCCGCCTGTGGCCACTGAAAGCTATCTCATGTTGCCTATGGTACTGGATAATTCCCTCAAGAATTATCTGTCGTTCTGGCATGCTTTTGATGTAGAACCCGGTCTGGATGGTGGCGTAGTAGAGATATTGGTGAATGGAGAATGGCAGGATCTCGGCAATTTCATCATCGAAGGGGAATATAATAATGTGATCCTGGATGAACTGCCCACTCCGGTCGGAGTACCGGTCCCCTTTAACACGCTGAGTGGTCGGCGGGCATTTAGCGGCAGCAGCGGTGGCTATCAGCGTACCATTATCGATCTGAGCATTTTCGAAGGTCCGGTTTCCATCCGCTTCCGCTTTGCTTCCAATCTATCTACCAATCCGGATGCCTGCGACGGCAGCACGCCGGGCTGTGACGGTTGGTTTATTGATGATGTGGAAATTCTTCATCTGGAACACCTGCCCAATACTGCCTGTGCGTACAGCGCAACTACCGGCAAGTATGCCTGCGGCGATATCGGTGCTTTGGGAACCATTATCAAACCAGCCAGTGCCGCCACCAGAGTAAGGCCCATTGCGATGGATCAAATGTCCGGTACAATGGATCTGCAAATCTTTCCTAATCCGGCTCAGGACCGGGCCACAGTACGCTTACCGGAAACCGGCGGAACCGAAGCCGGTGAACTATATCTGCTTAATGCTCAGGGACAAGTGCTCGACAGATACATTATTCCGGAGGGCGAAACGCTACAGGAAATTGACGGCAGCCGTTTGGAAAAAGGAATGTACTTCCTGAGTTTTCGCTGCGGTAATCAGACCAGTGTGCATAAGATCGTATTTCAGTAAGCACACAGCAATTTCTCACGTACCACAGTAAACGGGCATTTAGCGCTCTCCGAGTGCGCATGACACGGAAAAACGTGCGCTCGGAGAGCACTTCCCGCCGGTTTTGCTACCGATGCTAATACGGCCACTTCTTACATTGGAAATTGCTGGTAAACACATTGTCAATTATCCAAAAAACTCAAAATGAAAATAACTCGTAGTAAACAAACTTAATTTTTAGCGATCCCTTTCTCCTCCAGGATCTCGGTGACCTTTTCGGAAGTGGGGTCAATGGCCAGGATTTTTCCGTCTCCATCAATCAGAAAGATACCGCCGCCACCTAAGTTCAGGTTGTAAGTCAACCAGATATTTTGCTGATCGTCCAGATCGATCATATTAAACCAGGTTACCGGAATCATCAGGACTGTCATACAAATCAAAGT
>JAGQXH010000167.1 GCA_020436695.1 Lewinella sp.
ACTCACCGATCGCACTATAGACAGGCTCCAGTATCAGATCCCCTTTTTTATCGATGAGTCCCCACTTCTTATTGACTTTCACCGGGAAGTACGACTGAGAAGACAACGGTGAGAGCAATAAACAACAAACGATTCCGGTCAACAGTAGTTTCCAATGCATATTCGCCGTAAGACTTTTGGAATGGTATAAGCTATACAGAACAGCAAGCGGATTATCCTATAACGCTTTGAAAATGGTAATATTATAGCATATCTTATTGAACGAAAAATACGGGCAAAGTTGCGCAATGGCACGCTGGATTATGGTCCGGTACCGATTTGGCCAGAGCAAGTAGAAATAAATGAAGGAAAGGGAATGGGTGAAGTGAGGCAGAGCGATAAAGAGAGGAGCCTGCCAGGCGACAGAATAAGTAAGCTGATCGTACTTCTGTCGCCTGGTCCTTTTGTATGGCTAGAATGAATGGCCGCGAACTATAGGATTTGGCCAAGTGTAGCCGAAAACCTATTTTCAGCGTGTGTCTCTCAGAAAAGATCACACTGATTCCGGCAGTTCTCTTTCCGCCAGTCGCTTCAGGAAGAACAGGTAGTAAGTGATCAGCCCGGCACCTCCAAACAGGAAGATCATGGAGAAATAGGCGGGTTCTTCTTCCATACCCAGTTCGGAGAGGAAGTAACCGCAGAGAATACCGGCACCTACGGAAAACAACAATATCCCAAATTTAAGTACCCGCTCCGGCCGGGGGCGTTTAGCAAAAATACGGGCATCCTGCCCGCTCTCCAGAAGTGCCATCCGCTCACGGTTCCTTGAGGTGTAATACATATGCACCCAATAGATGACTGCGGCGTGAAAACCGATCACCGAAATAATCGGAATAAGTAGAGCCAATATACCTTCCATAATATGATGACTTGGTCTAAAAAGTTGATTGATACCTCTGTGACGGGAATATATTTGTCCGAAGTTACACGAATTGGGATTTATTTAAAAAAATGTTGTAGTCGCCTAGGGTGACGGTCCACATACCGACATCCTTTCTTAAGATCTGTTCTTAACTATTCCTCAGTCATTGTAACCATTTTGTATTTTACCTCGTCAAAGTAATCGAATCTCCGAATGGAGGAAGAAATTAAGTGGATAGCCGGAGCTCGCAAAGGCAACCGATTGGCTTTCCGCCGGCTGGTGGAGAAGTATCAGCATTTTGTATTTACGATTGCTTTGAAAGTTTTGAAAAAGCGGGAAGTGGCCGAAGAAGTAGCCCAGGATGTATTTTTGAAAGTATATAATACGCTGGACACTTTTGAGGGAAAATCGAAATTCAGTACCTGGCTGTATACCATTACTTACCGGACAGCTATTGACGAAGCCCGAAAGAAGCAACTCCTGACCCAGGAACTGGAAGACGAAAGGACCAAAGATCGCCGGGATGACTTCCACGAAGACGGATTACAACGCGTAAACCGGCTCGATCTGCAGGAGCAACTGCAGCTGGCCATCGAACAACTCGACCCAACCGATGCGGGAATTATCACGTTATACTATCTGCACGAAAGATCGGTGAAAGAGATTGCGGAGATCACGGACCTGACGGAGACCAATATTAAAACCAAACTATTTCGTTTACGCGACCGGCTCAAAGAAAAATTGAGTCAGCAACTGGGCGCAGAACTAGAAAACCTGTTATGAAAAAAGAGACGGAAAATAGGATTTGGGCTTACCTGGACGGCAGCTGCACCGCCGAGGAACGGTTGCAGGTGGAACAACTGTTGGAGTCTGATCCGTCTTTCCGGGAAGAATTCCGTAAAAGTGAAATACTACACCGGGAACTCCGGCAAATGGAAGTCGAAATTCCTTCCATGCGTTTCATCCAAAATGTAATGGATAAATTGCCTCCGGTGCAACAACTGGCCACTGTTCCTTTAGTCTCCCCAAAATGGTTGAAAGGTTTCGGGCTGACCTTTATGAGCCTGATCCTTGTATTTTGGGGAAGTTCGGCCTTGATGATGTCTGATAATGGAGAGCTTAGCCAGGATACTACAGAAATGGTAAGTCTGCTGGAATGGATGGCACAACTCACGGCAAAAGGGATTTCCGGCCCCTACTTACTTGCCGGCATTATTTTCATCAGTATTATCTGTCTGTTCTTTCTAGACAAATGGTTGCAGGCGCGTTTCGGTAGACTCCAACACCGGTAAATGTTTCATCAACTGGTCCATTCCATGATATTGGCAAGCGCTTCAACCTTGCTGCAATTCTCCATTTCTATAGAGATCGGATAACTATCCGTGAGCGCCCAGGGCGACTGACCGATCATCATTTGCTCACCAGACATACCGATCAATACGATTCGGGCGTACAGTCCTTTCGGTATATTCCAGGAAGAAAAACCATGCCGGCCGGGATACATACGTATCACCGCGTTGAAGTCGCGAAATACCAGAAATGCGGCAATGTCCTCTGCGGGCAGTTCAGTACCTGCCGTCCAACGAACGGATAACATCACCCGGTTGCGTCGACGATGGAAGAAGGAGGTACAATTCCACCAGTTGAGTTCACCGATCGGGAAATTGAGGTATTTTTTGCCGCCGAGTGTTTTCAGCTGTATTTGTTCCTGCTTACTCAATTTCCAGTCAAAACGATGGCCGGAGCCAAAGGAAGAGGTCTGGCTGATCCCTCCGGAAAAGAGTTGGGAAGCCAGCGGGTTATCTACGCCCAGCATCAAAGGAATATCCACTGAGACCGGTGCGGCCAGCTTCAGCGATCTGCCTTCGGATTCAGCTTTCAAATAGAGCTGACCGGCAGATTCCAAAATGCGATCTTCAGATGTATTGGTAAGTCCGGAAATGATCATTTGCGGACGGGTGAAAATTTCTTTTAGGAAAAGTTTTACCGGTTCATTCACCGGCCAACCGGAAAGATCTTTAAAGGAATTAGCCGGGATGGTTAAGCGGGTGCCCCGGTTCCCTACCAGAGTGGTGCGCCGGGTAGGATCGATCACAAAGGTCTGACCGATCGAACGGTTTTCATTGAAGAAATTATCCAGCAGTTGGACGGACATACTGCCGCCAGGATAGGAAACTGCTTTGGGCTGAGTATTCATCCTTAAAAGTTTTCTCAAGTTTAAATCCCGGCAATTAATCGTTAGTGTCTGGTAGTTTGTTTTTAGGATATTAGGCTTTGAAATGAGGGAATGCCGGTTCACTCAATTCATTTCAGTGAAGGATTGTAAATTAACGTTACACTTAATGTTCTGGTAGAAGCCAATCGAAGATGGAGGGCTAATTGGATTATTGGTTATAGTGCAGTCCAAATATAAAACCATTTTTTTGAATTGCCAAACCTGTATATATTGCGTTTATGAGACCACTGGCCGAAAGAATGCGTCCGAAAAGCCTGGAAGAATATACCGGGCAGAAACATCTGGTAGGAAAAGATGCCGTATTGCGACGGGCCATTGAATCGGGCCGTATTCCCTCCTTTATTCTTTGGGGGCCTCCGGGCGTCGGCAAAACGACACTGGCCAAAATCATCGCCAATCAGTTGAAGCGACCATTTCACAGTCTCAGTGCCATCAATTCCGGCGTAAAAGACGTCCGGGATACCATTCAAAAAGCAAAGGGGCAACGTTTTTTCGACCAGCCCAATCCCATACTTTTTATTGACGAGATCCACCGTTTCAGTAAGTCCCAGCAGGACTCTCTCCTGGGAGCGGTCGAAGAAGGGGTGATCACATTGATCGGTGCAACAACCGAAAATCCTTCTTTTGAAGTCATTCCGGCCCTCTTATCCCGCTGTCAGGTCTATGTCCTGGAGCATCTGTCGGCCGAAGAATTAAAAGGGATGGTCGACAAAGCCCTTGCAGAAGATGAATACCTGAAGGACAAATCGGTTAAAATTGCGAGTTACGATGCGCTGTTACGGTATTCCGGCGGCGACGGGCGAAAGTTGTATAATGTGTTGGAACTGGTCACTAATTTCCAGCAAGATGGAGAAACCCTTGTTGTCACGGATGAATGGGTCGACAAGATCATCCAACAGAACATCGCTCATTATGACAAAGGAGGAGAACAACATTATGATATAGCATCGGCACTGATCAAATCCATCCGGGGCAGTGACCCTAATGCGGCATTATACTGGCTGGCACGAATGATCGAGGGAGGAGAAGACGAAAAATTCATAGCCCGGCGCGTAGTAATTTCGGCGGCCGAAGATATCGGACTGGCCAATCCAAATGCCCTACTAATGGCGATGACGGCCTTTCAGGCAGTACAGGCAGTGGGTTTCCCGGAAGCACGCATTATTCTGGGGCAGGCCGTTGTTTATCTGGCCACTTCTCCCAAGAGTAATTCGGCGTATATGGGGATCAACAAAGCTCAGGAACTGGTGCGAAATACCGGTGATCTCCCCGTCCCGCTCCACCTGAGAAATGCCCCTACCAAACTGATGAAAGAACTGAACTACGGGAAAGCCTACAAATATGCGCACGATTTTCCCGGCAATTTTGTGGATCAGGAATTTTTGCCGGATGCCATAAAAGGAACGAAGTTGTTCGATCCACAAAACAACCGGGCGGAAGCCAGTATTCGCGAACGGCTAAAACAGTGGTGGAAAAAGTATGGGTATTGACCACAATGCCTGAAATAACCAGGTGTGGCTGATTTTTAAAAATCAGCCACACCTGGAAACACACCACAACATCGCAACATTACAGCATCGAAACATTATAACTCTTCCTCATCCAAAAGATACAACTGATAGCGCTCGATCACCTCGATCAGTTTTTCAGCATATTTCGGATCATTGGAATACCCCTCTTTTTCGAGGCCCTTGGCCCAAGACCGGTAATTGGTGCCCGCAGAGCTAAGTTCCCGGAACTGGCGCTGCAGAAGGAGACTATGTGCCCGCCAGTTTTCCCAGGCACTATCAAAGTGATCTCCTGCGAAAGCCGGGCCGAAGTGATTGTTTTGATTGACCGCTGCACTACTTTGACCGGCCATACTTTCCAGTAGCCCCTGCGCCATCTTAATACTCGCGGGGATATTAAATTTGCGCATTTCCACGATTGCTACTTTGCGAAAACGTTTGATGTAATCTTTGGCCACATTTACATCCAAGTCTTTAGGGGAGGCAACCCGGGTGGAAACCCGGGTGCTTTCGGTAAAACTTATGGGCTGTACCACACTCATATGCTGAGTGGTGCTCATGGCCGATCCGCCTGCTGCTCCGGAAGAAGCGCTCTGGCCGAAAATACCGGCCAGAGGTGCTTTCATATTAATGGAAAACTGAATATCTTTTTTAGTCAGGATAAATACAGCCAGTGCTGCCAGTCCCAGTTTGAACCAAGGTAATCTAATGCGCAACTGCATCCCTCCGGTGGCTTTATGGAGAGTATAGCGGAGTGCAACAAACAATTTGCATAAGCCGCGCCACAGGTGACGCAGGATCAGTGCCAGACTGATCTCCGGAAAAATCGGCTCACCGTTGGCATGACGCATTTGCCGGTTAGTGCTGTATCCGGGCTTGGACCCGCTCTTGTTATTTAGCTGAAAATCGTTGGATGCTTTAGGCTTCATAATATCGCGGTTTGAGAAACTTTTTGTATCTTAGAGGCCGAAAATGCAAGAATTTGCATACATTCCCGTTTGTTTTTCACAAAACTAAAACAAATAGTTTTTAAAAACAAGAATTTTTAACACAAATAATTTATTTCCATGGGCAGTTTTTCTGATCACATTGTAAATCAACGCTTTAACAAGGTATATTTGGAGTTGGAAAAATACAATCTGATCAAAGGCAAGTCTGATATTGCTAAGAAATTGGGGACATACAACCACGTGGTCAACAGTATCCTGAAAGGCCAACGCAACATTACGGTTGATCAGCTCCACAAATTGTTTGAAATTTACCGCATTAACGCCAACTATATTTTCGGCATCAGCAATGAAATGTTCCTGGAGCCGCCGGCCAATGTTTTTGGAGACTTGCCTACCCGTTCCCTGGAAGAAAGACATAGCAACGGCCGCCAGAATATCACTCTGGTACCGGACAGAGCCCTGGCCGGTTATGCCCTGGAACATCAGGACCGCGATTTTCTCGACAATCTGCAAAAATTTTCCATCCCCAACCTGGAGGGAGAGCTCGTTGCCTTCGAGATAAGCGGAGATAGTATGATGCCCACTATTACCAACGGAGATGTTGTAGTTTGTGAAAAGGTAGACCGCAATACCCCACTCCGGGACAATCACGTCTATATTGTAGTGACGGATACCGTGGTAGCCAAACGCATTCAACAAATTCGTGAGGGTTCGGATGTCACCCGTCTGCGGCTGATCTCCGATAACAGTACGGTATACAAGCCCTACGAAGTAGATCTGGAGGAGATCCGGCAGTTACTAAAAGTAAAGTGCCGACTCACATCTTATGCGATTGCCTGATTTAATTAGGCTCGATTTAATTGCCTGAGTAAGTAATATCGTTCACTATTTTCGTCATAAGCAATAGCGATTGTCTTACCTTGGGTATCTTCGCATCGTGACATCACCATTTCAAACCATCAGAATATCCTAGTACAATAAAATGATCGTTATTACCGGAGCCGCAGGATTCATCGGAAGTTGCCTGGTGCAATACCTCAACGAACAGGGATTTGAGCAACTCATCCTGGTAGATGAATTTAACACAACAGACAAATCACCCAATCTTACCAATAAGAGATTTCTGGAAAAAATAGACCGGGATCAGTTCCAGGACTGGCTCTCAGCCAACGGCCGGGAATTGGAGATCATCTTCCATATTGGTGCCCGTACGGATACCACCGAACAAAGCGAGGCCATCTTCGACCGGCTCAATCTACACTATACCCAGATGATCTGGGAGCATTGCACCACCTACTCTATTCCTTTGATCTATGCGTCCAGTGCTGCCACCTATGGCAGTGGCGAGCAGGGATATGATGACCGCCATGATGTGGTGGAAAAATTACAGCCGCTCAATCCCTACGGACGTTCAAAAAACGACTTCGACAAGTGGGCATTACAGCAGGAAAAACATCCGCCTTTCTGGGCCGGCCTTAAATTTTTCAATGTATACGGCCCGAATGAATATCACAAAGGACGGATGGCTTCCGTGATCTTCCACACGCTTCGACAGATCCGCGCGAGTGGACAGATGCGACTTTTCCGTTCCCATCGCCCGGATTATGCTGATGGGCAGCAAAGCCGGGACTTCATCTACGTAAAAGATGTGGTAAAAGTATGTTACTGGCTTTACCGCCACCAGCCGGCATCCGGTCTGTACAACCTGGGCACCGGGCAGGCGCGTTCTTTTTGGGACCTGGCTACCCTTACTTTTCGGGCCATGGACCTGGAGCCTGATATCACGTTCATAGATACTCCCATTGATATCCGGGATACCTACCAGTATTTCACCGAAGCTAATATGAGTAAACTGCGGGCAGCAGGATACGGAGATGACTTCTATAGTTTGGAAGAAGGGATCGATGAATACGTACGTAATTATCTGTCGACCGATCAGATTTGGTAATCCCTGACTTTACTGTTTAGTTATTCAGGGCATTCAGCCCCGCATAATAGATGAGATACCACCCATCATCCATGAAAGCATAACGCCTTTCCATACCATACAGGCCCGATTCGTGTTGGATCTGCTCTTTTATAATGGTTTCCGTTACCGGTTGCAGATTGACCGAAAAACCGCTTTCCTTATCGATGGGCCGGTGCATGACCCAGTCATCCATTTGCCAGCGGAAATTATTTTCGGCCAGTACGGTACTATCCGCCTTATCGGGAAGCCCCTGGAGCGGGAACAGGATATGCTCCATCTGATAGAGGCTATCGGTGAGAAAGCGCTGGTAAAAATCCAGAAAATCTTCCGGCAGATCAACGGTAGCATTAACCTGATCCTTCACCGCCTGTTCTCTTTTACAGGCACTTATGATCAAAATGATCAACAGCAGAAAAGCATATTTTTTCATATACAGCAACTAAATCTTCTTTATACAAACGCGGCACACTTACTCCATACATCCGGCCCTTACCGACATACCTTTTTCAAACATTCCCTACTATGCTCACGTATCACGCTCCCACCCCAAAACGGTCTCGGCCAAAGCCTGCTCACTACTTTGGGAAGCAATCCGGAAAGCATCCACTCCCACTTCTCTCAGAGCATGTGCTGTTGTTTTGCCGATGGCTACGATCCGGGGCAGCGGCTGATCTCCTCTTAAGGCTACATAAGCCTGTGCATTTAATGGGCTGGTGAGAGCAGCGTAGTCTGTATTTGACAACGATACGGAGGTATCGATAGTATTGCGATAAACCACCAGGTCCGCCACCTGTATAGCATTGCTGAGTAAACGCTGCACCGATTGACGGGATTGTTCGGCCCGGGGAAAAAGCACACGCCGCCCTTCGGCTATAGTTAAAAAAGCAGCAGCCGTTTCCTCCGGCTGGCCGGTTCCAATGAAATGCGGTGTTATTGACCACCTTTGCAGAGCGTCGGCAGTACCTGGTCCAATAGCCGCATATTTCGGGAAATCAGCTGTCGATAAGCCATGCCGTTCCAATCCCTGTAAAAAAAAATCGACCGACCGGGCACTATAGCAAAATACCCAATCGGTCGAGGGGGGGGAATTATAAGCGATCGGCTCAAACTTTACCAGTGACTGTCCATATACTTCGAAACCTGCCGAAAGGAGCAAATCCCGAAAAGGGCTGTCGGCTGCCAAAGCCCGGCTGATGAATGCACTTTTTGACATACCGCCGTGCGGCTTAATCGTTGATGCCCTCTTCTTCTTCCTCTTCCCAGATCAAACGCACATTACGGGCAATCTGTTGGCCTTCCTCGTTCACGCCTACGGTATATTCCACTTCATCTCCTTCCCGGAGTTCACTGAATTCGCCATCAATCACACTGGTGTGATGGAAAAATAAATTATTGGGAGGGAATTTGATAAAACCGTAGCCATCTTTCAAACTATGGATCTCGCCCAATTTGTAATCTTCGTCATCTACCTCATCATCGTATTCGTCATACTCATAGTCAGAACGTGATCCCTGATCATAATTATTGACGTAGCTCTTTTTCCCATCGGTCTGCACAAAGAGGTTATTGATCACACTGTCGTTTCGTGATAAACGGTTGTCAATCAACTGATGCATAGCCACCGGATAGGTTACTTCTTCGAGCAGGTCCTGTGAAGTGCGGGTCACCATGCGTTTACCCGTATCGGTAGTGAATTCGAAATCCCAACTGAGCACCATCACTCGCGTGCCTAGGGTGTTGAGCTTGCGAATAAGGGGCACGTAATCTCCGTCCGATGAGATCAGCACCAAAACATCGAATTCTTTGGTAGTACAGCGCTCATAAGCTTCCAGTGCCAGCCATACTTCGATGCCTTTTTCTTCTCTCCGCCCGAAGGAATTGCTTTTCAAAGGGAGATAATGTGTCGTCACCCCGGCCGACATTAAGATATCATCAAAAACGCGATCCCAATACAGGGTATCTCCCCGTTGCCGGGCATCGTAGGCATTTAAACGTCCTCTAAAATAGTGTGCATCAACGATCTGACTCAATCGATAATCAACCCCTTCTTCCTGGGATACCTGGTGCCGGATAAATTCGTGGAGGCCGGAAATACTAAGTCTTCTTCGCCGGGGATGGTCATAATTATAATAATTGCTTACGTGCAAAAAGTAATTGCCGTCGTAGAATACCCCGATCTTCAACATCTTTTTTTGCATATGCTAGTTCGTATACGTGTTGGCCGATCACCTATTAACAGGGAATGGATCAACCGTTCAGTTAAAAATAGATACCGAAATAAACAACATGAAATAGGAATAATCTTTCCAGGGTTTTGGTCTGTACACTAACTGTTTATGGGATATGATTGTCTGTTTTGGAGCAAAAGGATTTAGGGAATATGTCTAGATTAATGAGAGCCTTTCTATTAAAATTTTGTTACTATGCTTTTCAGGATTATACTTTCAAATTGAGGTTATACTACTATGGGTTTGTTATCGCTTACTATCTTTTTTTCTATATCACAAGGTGCTTCGGTACAAATTTAAGCATTAAGCCTGAAAGCTAATAATAACTCAGGCGTATATATTTCAATTTTGCATTCAGTGTTGTAATGCCTTGAGTACGGACTCCGCCAGTTCGAAGGTTGTACTGGACGAGATATGTGCTCTTTGCAAAGGTTGATCCCAGTCTGTCGCCTTGGCCGCCCACACATGGTAATTTCCCTGAAGATCCAGTTCGCAATACACCCCAAGCGGCATATGACAGCCCCCACCGGCCAGCTGCAATACTTTGCGCTCCACATTGGTTGCCTGGGCCACATCCGCCCGGTGGATGCGCTTCAGCATGCGCCTTAATTCCAGATCATCCGTTCTGGTCTGGAAAGCCAAAACGCCCTGTGCAGGTGCGGGAACGAATTCACGCGGGTTGAAGCGTATCACCCGTAGATCATCCAGCTCGATCTCCAGACGTTCCAGCCCGGCAGCAGCCAGCAAAATGGCATCAAAATCGCTATTGCGTAGTTTGTCCAGGCGGGTGGGAACATTGCCGCGAATATCCTTCAGCTGAATATCCGGACGAAAATCCAGCATCTGAGCTTTGCGACGGGCAGAGGAAGTACCTACTACTGCCCCCGTTTTAAGCTGAAACAATGGCCCTTCCTGTAGGGCATCCGGGTGGATGATCAGGCAGTCGGCAGGATTCGCCCGATAGGAAACAGCCGTCAGTACCAGTCCGTCAGGAGAAGAAGTGGGCAGGTCTTTCATCGAATGGACTGCCATATCCGCTTCATTGCGAAGCAGGGCATCTTCGATCTCTTTGGTGAAAAAGCCTTTACCTTCGAGCTTGTCAAAACTAAGATGTTGAATAGTGTCCCCTTTGGTCTTAATGACCAGTAGTTCGCTATTCAGACCTATATCTTTGAGCAGATTCTGCGTGTAATGCGCCTGCCACAGTGCCAGGCGGCTTCCCCGGGTTGCTATTCTGATTGTCTTCTCCAATTGAGGCAATAATTTGCCGCAAATATAAAAGCATTACCGCAATCCTCCTGCGGTTTTATGTCATCTTGTGGTAAGGTTAATCATTGCTTCCTTATTTGTACTCAACGCCTAATGGGATGGCGTAGCCAAATCGCCAGCCTGTTAGTCCCTCACTGCCGAGGAGAGAAAGTGAAGTTAGCTGAAAACTAACACGTCCACCAGAAGGAAAGTAAGTCCCGAAACCGACGCTGAAGCCGGGCCGAGGCAGTACCTGCCGGCCAATATCCACTACAAAAGCGCCACCGATCCGAGTGAAAAATTTCACTTTTGCTGATTCATCAAACATGTAATGCGCCGCAATGTTAGCCACCATACTAAGCACCGGCGGGTCAAGAATACCGGATGCTTCCAGGCTCACCCATTTGTATGCTTCCAGGCTGTTGTGCACCAGCAACTTTTTGGAGAGAGCCGGTTTATAGATTTCCACCTGTGCCGCCAATCCGACCATGGCAAAGGTTTCTTTTCCGATGATCCGCTCCGAGCCGAAGCTACTGCCGAGATCCCGTCTGGCAATAAGCGGACCGGAAAAGAATTCCACAAAATACCGCTTCTCTTTAGCAACGTGATAAGAATTGGCCAGGGGCTGATAAGCTGGGTCCTGACAGTAATTGTAACTGTCGATCAGTTCTACGATACTGCGTCGGGAAAAATGCAAACGCTGCACATCCCCGATCCGATTCCGACAGTCAAAGGTCAGCGCGTTCAATACACCCTGATAGTAATTTTTCAGAATATAATTTTGGGTAGGATCTTCCTTATTCTGGCTAATGCGATGTACGCGACCGTCTTTACGGGCATAAAAAACAAATTCGTCTTCATCCACAGTCAGTTGCGAAAGATACAGATTGATGGTACCTTCTGCCACGAGTTTCACGAAAGCCTTTTCCTTAAAGAGAATACTTTCCCGGATAAAGGAAGTTTCAATGGATTCAAACGCTGCTCCCTTATCAAAAACAAAGCCCGTTAACTCATTAGGGCTATATGTCTCAAAATCACTCTTACCCAGGGATTGCTTAAAGTGGATCCGGTTCTTTAATTCTACCTCCGTATCGGTGGCTATGTAGCCACTCAATAGTTCACCGGAGGCCAGACGAATGGTCCCTTTTTCGTACTGCGCAGTCAGCATCGCCGGCAGAACGAGGATGAGGAAAGTGTTTAATAATGCGCTTTTCATGTATACCAGGATTTCAGGTAAGCTATATGTAAGTTACTCAGTCAATTATAAATACGAGCAAATTGTTTACAATAGATTCGTTTTTTTGAAAGATTTTTATAACTGAGTAAAATTTCATTAAGCCTGATCTATTTTATTTGATAATAAGTATCCGGATATTTAAGATAGTCCCTATCCAATGTTAGAATCTTGTGGTTGGGAAACCGGGGAAGACGGCTATTCTGCCGTTCAGACCGGGCAAACATTCCGTTTACTTTATTGTTGTACCCTTGTCCGCAAGACGAAAAATAAGAGCCGGGAAGATGTAGAACTACGTGCGGATCAGGACTACTCCCCGTTACCCGGCGCTTTTATTAGTCAGTTGAATTGG
>JAGQXH010000168.1 GCA_020436695.1 Lewinella sp.
CCAATACCAGAGAAATGGGGTAAATGCGCAGATAAGTTAAGCCATTGCGCATATAGGTTAAGGCACTTTTCCCGGTTCGCCGGATCTTTGTGAGGCCAGGTAATTGAAAGATAGCCATGGCTCTGTAGAGCCGGTACTACCACCACTACACAAACATGGATCATCTCGAATTTTGAACGTTCTGGTTAAGCCCAGAGCGTAAATTTTACTATCAATTGATAATCAATATGTTGCCGGTTGCCAGTTGCCGATTTGTCAACTGATTAACTGGCAACTGGCAACGAATACGCACTTAATAGACTTGTGATTATCAATTAATTATGTTTTTCATAGAAAATCTGGGATGAATCATGTTTCCCGAGCCTGGAGATAATCATTACCGGGTGAAACAGGTAGATGATGAGGGCCGGTTTGAGTATTCTGAGATACGACATGTAAGCTTTAATATTAGTAAAGAGGTTTTCGGCGGAGGTATGGGTTTATCCGAACCCTACCTCTGCACTTTAATCTGTGCAGCGTCTGGTTTTCCCTGATTTTTGATCGGAAATCGATTTTTTGACTATTACATTATCAAGTAAGTAAAGTAACATGATCCACCCTCAGTCCTTTGGACAGTACAGCGCTCTTTGTGCCACTGGCACCAGCTTTCGCTAATCTCAAGGGAGCACACAAGACCCTTGACGGGACTTGTCCTCCTCGGGAGGAGGTGCCCGATAGGGCGGAGGAGGAGATGTTACAATATTTAATTGACAATGTACTTTAGATAGACTTCGGTAGTGCTACGGATCAAGCATTCATTGACCTCGGAGAACCTGTCCCGCCCGAAGGCAGAGGTGATTGGTTCTAAAAATTTGAAATTTCAGAGGCTACCATATCAATGTCAAACTCAATATCAATGTCAATTGACACTGCAAAATTCCACCTTTGGTGAGCCATTCAGCTGATTTTGTGGCATTGCCATTGCGATTGTCATTGAAATTGAAATTTTTTTGACCTTAACCATCTAGAACCAATCATCTCTGGCCCGAAGGGGAAACCGTAACGGTCGGGAGGTCGAACATTGGTTGCCCCAAAACAAGATTTGGAATCGACTTCGGCAGAAGTCGTACCTCCCCTAATGTTCGACTTCTACCGAAGTCGCCAAAAAGTTACTGGAAATTGTCAACCAAGGTGCGATTTCTCCGAAATCTGTCCCGCCGCAGGGAAACCGGAACGGTCTGGATCTTATGAAAATTTGATCCGCAGTACTAGTGCTTTGTCCCAGAAGTTATTGCCAAGAATTTGGAGGCAATTTTGCCCGCTATCGAGGCGTGACAACCGCCCATAGCCTAAGCTACGGAAGGGCGGAGCAACGAAGAGAGCGGGCAAAAGAGGCCGAAATTATTCGTAAGAATTTTTGGGACAGAGCACTAAAGCAGTCACAACCAGGTAAATACCGGAAAAACCGGGCAAATGCGCATATACGTTAAGCCATTGCGCATATACGTTAAGGCACTTTTCCCGCTTTGCCACACCTTTGTATTATCCATAACGACCAACAGCGCCGCGTGGTCGTCACCGTATCATTTCACAATCATTTATCCGAAAATCATGAAACAGCTCTTCCTTATCCTCAGCATACTACTACTGTGCTTCACCTCTTTAGAACTGGCCGCCCAAAATGAGCTAAAGGTCAAAGACCCCAACGGTAATATCCTCCTGGAAGTACGCGACGAGGGGGTGATGGTAAAAAAAGTTACTACAGCCGAACGCACCGGTTTTACCCTGACAACCACCGAAAAAGGGCTTTTGGTGTACGACACCGACCTGAGCGCCTTCTTCAGCTGGGACGGCGCTCAATGGGTGCAGATCGACGGGACGGACCTGGTGGACGACGCCGACGCCGACCCCACCAACGAACTACAGGACATCAGCCTGAGTGGCAACCAACTATCGATAACGAATGGGAGTACGGTTGAACTGACAGGCCTCGGCGTGGATACCGACGACCAGACCCTGAGCCTCACCGGAAGTGAGTTGAGTATTTCCGAAGGCAATACGGTTGATCTGTCCAATATCGATATCAATTTATCCGGCAGCGACCTGGCCTCCCCTGGATGCCCTGGCTTTGCAGGCAAATTGACATTTGGCGGGCTACAGACAGGTGTAGCTGTATCAGGAAATTATGCCTATGTGATAAGTAGCAACGCTTCTGAACTGAACATTGTCGATATTTCCATCCCTTCCGCACCTACCGTAACAGGCACGCTGCCTGGATTGAGTAGTAGTTTTTTGTTTTCTATCGTTGTTAACGGAAATTACGCTTACGTGGCCAGGGCCGGGCTAGAGCAGGACTTGGCCGTAATTGATGTTTCCAATCCTGCTGCTCCCACACTGGTTGGGGCTACCCCCAATCTTGGGGGGAACCCCAGGGAGGTAGTTATCAGAGATAACTATGCCTACGTAGCTTTAGCTGGTAGTTTTAAGGTAGTCGATGTATCTAACCCTGCTACTCCAACCGTTATTGAGAGTGTAAATGGCATTGGGGGTTGGTATTTGGCTATTTCCGGAGACTATGCCTATATATCGGATTATATCAACTCGCAGTTAAAAATTGTCAACATTGCGAATCCTGCTGCCCCTACTTTGGTTTCAACTACACCTTTAGGATACCAGCCAGAAGAAATTGCCATACATGGTTCTTATGTATATATTGTTGACTATACTAACGAAGAACTCAAGATCATCGATGTATCCGACCCAAATGCGCCTAATCCAGTTGGATCGTTTTCCAGTAAGGAACAGCCATCGGAAAATGTCTATTCAGGGGGGGAAATTGTTGTCGTAGATGATCTGGCCTATTATTTAACTTCTTCATTTTTGAATGTGCAATATGGCAAGATCCAAATCCTGGACCTTTCGGATCCGGCAAATCCCACCCTGCTAAAAACCATTACGGATACCCAAAATGGATTTAAGGATGGCTTCAAGCTTGCCGTAGCCGATCAACGCGCTTTTGCCACCAGCCTTTCCTCTAATCCTGGCGCCCTTTTCATTTTTGAATTATGCCCTCAAAATATTGGTTTTGGCCTGAACCCCTATACAGACGAGATTGTCCTGACCACTCCCATCTATCAGGACCTCAGCCTTTCTGGAGATATGCTCAGCCTGACCAATGATGCTACTCCGGTGGATCTGAGTGGCTTTTTGGATAATACGGACAATCAAGATCTCGCCCTTTCCGGGACCGCCCTCACCCTGACCAATGATGATACAGCGGTAGATCTGAGCGGCTTTTTGGATAATACGGATAATCAGGACCTCAGCCTTTCCGGAAACACCCTCAGCCTGACCAATGACGGCACTCCGGTAGACCTGAGTGGCTTTTTGGATAATACGGACAATCAGGACCTCAGCCTTTCCGGAAACACACTTAGCCTGACCAATGACGGTACTCCGGTAAATCTGAGTGCTTTTTTGGATAGCCCCTGGGAGGTAAATGGCGCTAATGTTTACAGAATCAATGGCAATATAGGCATTGGTATCGCCCCCACCAAAGCAAAATTGGAGATCAGCGGCTCCATCCCTTTTGACCCTCCGGGTGATATCGGGTACCTCAATGCTGCAGGACAGGTAGGACATTACAACCCCGGCTCTTGGCCTTACTCCATCTATGCCACCAATGTGATCTCCGGACAAGAATTCCATGCCCACTCCGACGAGCGGATCAAAAATATCCTGGGCGTTTCCGACAGCAGATCTGACCTGAATACGCTACTGCAGATCGAGATCACCGACTACCGGTTGCGGGATACCATCGCCCACGGCTCCCGGGCCACCAAGAAGGTGATCGCCCAACAGGTGGAAAAGGTGTATCCGCAGGCGGTCACGGCCGACATCACGGAGGTAGTGCCGGATATTTATCAGCGGGCCGCCGTCGAAGAAAACTGGGTGATGCTGGCTACCGATCTGCAGGTGGGCGAGCGCGTCAAGCTCATCACCGAAAAGGCCAATTCTATTTATACCGTTACAGCCGTGGAGGCCGGTCGTTTCCAGGTGGAACTGCCGGCTGCCGGTAGTCTGTCATCCACCGTTTTTGTATACGGCCGGGAAGTGAACGACTTCCACACCGTGGATTATGAGGCGATCTCGATGCTCAACGTCTCCGCTACCCAGGAATTGGCAAAGCAGTTAGAAAGCTTGCAGGCGGAGAACGAAGCCCTGCGGGCGGAAAATGAAGCCTTCGAAGCCCGACTTTCGAAAATGGAGGCGATGCTTTATTCCGGCCAGTCAGCTTCCCATTCCATAAACACATCTAACAGGAAATAATGATGATGCATTCCACGATAGAACGCAAGTGCCGGGGCCTAAAAACGGCTATCTGGTGCCTGCTCTGCCTGGGCTTTGGCGCTACGGACCTCCGCGCCCAGGCTTCCCTGGAAGCTACCTCCGGCATCCAGCTGGAGGCCGGCGGCGGCATTCAGTTGGATGTGCAGGGCAATTGGCTCAACCAGGGTAACTTACTGCCCGGCCTCAGCGTCGTACGCTTCGACGGCAACGGGCAACAGCAGCTGCGAAACGACGGCGGTTCTTTTCATAACATCACCGTCAATAAACCGACCGGCGATGTCGTTGCCGCTGGTAACTTTTCGGTGGACGGCACCTTTGCGCTCAGCAGCGGCGATGTTGACCTGAACGGCCAGGTCGTCACGCTGAGTAGCAGCGCCCTTTTGGCGGAAACACCGGGGAATACCTGCAAAGGCAGCAGCGGTTACCTGACTACTACCCGCGACCTGGGTATGCCCACCGGCGTCAATGTGGCCGGTTTGGGCCTGACCCTAAGCAGTAATATCAACCTTGGGGTGACGGAAATCCGCCGGGGCCACGCCGAACAGCTCTCCAATAGTGCGGTGAGCATCTTACGGTACTACGATATCGAACCGGCGAACCAGGCCGGCCTCCTTGCGGATATCGTCTTCCACTACGATGAATCCGAACTCAATGGTCAGGACGAAGCTGACTTGCAACTCTTCCGCTCGGATGATCAAGGTGTCAGCTGGATACCGGTGAACAGCATTTTGGATGTGGCGGCCAATACCGTTTCGGCAAGTGGGATTACGCAACTCTCGCGCTTTACGCTCATCAGTAGCTGTCAGGCCGTTCCGTCGGCAATTATCTACGTTAATCAAAACGCCACCGGTGCCAATAATGGATCCAGTTGGGACAATGCCCTAACTTCTCTACAGGCTGCGCTGGACCTGCCTACACAATGTGGAACGGCCGCTGAGATATGGGTGGCTGCAGGTGTCTATAATCCAACCAGGAACAGCAGTGGAGTGCCTCAGGGCCGTAATAACACCTTTTATATCAAGCAGGACGGGATCCGGCTCTACGGAGGTTTCAACGGGACGGAATCGGAGCTTTCGGAGCGTAACATAGCGCAAAATCCAACGATACTGGACGGTTATTTTCAGGAAGGCAATGGTGAAGCGATCCATGTTTACCACGTCGTTATCATCGACGGAGCCTCAGGATACGGCCCCATCACCGACGCTACGGTCCTGGACGGCTTCACCATCCGGAACGGCCTGGCAGACGGCAGTGGTGCCGACAGTACCGGGGCCGGGATCTATATCAATGGCGCAGGCGGAAGCACGGCCAGCCCAACCATCGCCAATTGCCGTGTGGAAAGTAATACCGCTGTTGAAGGAGGGGGGATCTATATCAATGCCGGCGCCGGCACAATTGAATCAGTGATCAGCAATTGCAATTTTTTCCAGAATACCGGAACCGGTAAAGGCGGTGCCATATCAATCAACGGAGCTAGTAGCATAAGTTGCGATCCCCTCCTTGACGGCTGCACCTTTTCCCAAAATACCGCCGGCGAAGGCGGCGCCATGTATATCACTGGAAATACAGGACCCACAATCAACTACTGCACTTTTAATGACAACACCGCCAATTTGGGGGGAGCGGTACGCAATAACGGCAAACTGGGTAACCTGACTCCGATATTTATCACCTGTGATTTTTTGAATAACCATGCGACCTCAGCCGGGGGCGCCGTTAATAATTTTTCGGCGAACGGTGTGTGTAATACGACCTTCACCGATTGTATCTTTCGGGAAAACAGCGCGGCCGATCCGGGGGGAGCCATTATGATCGATGGCGATCTGGGGGATGCAAAATCGACATTCACCAACTGCCTGTTTGAGCGTAACGGAGAGGATCACATTGCCTATAACGATGGTAATGCGGGGCAACAACCGGAGTTTTTGAACTGCACTTTTTACGGCGTTGACAACACCGCCATCCATTTCACTCATTTTGATTCCGGCCGTACCCCCATTGTCGCCACGAACTGTATTTTCTGGAACAATGTAAGTCTGGCCGGCGGCACTAATACCGGAGATAACGACGGTGATGTGTTCACCAATCTTACCATCCAGAGCAGCATCGTCGGCGACGACATCGCCGGGGTATATGATGGCGTGGACGGCAACCTGCAGCAAGATCCCACCTTTGCGGACGCAGCCAACAGCAATTTTTACCTCGAAGATTGTTCTCCCGCCCTGGACGCCGGCGATAACCTCGCAGTGAGCGGGGTAAGTACGGACCTGGTGGGTGTGGACCGGATCCTGAACGGAACAGTGGACATGGGCGCACTCGAAAACCAAAGGCTCGAAACGCTGCCGGCCCTGGGTGGCCCCATTCCTCCAGGAACATTCATCACCGGTCTGGATACCATAAGAACGGAAGGGCCGACGGAGATCGGAGCCGGTAGCTCCACCGTTTTTGAGGCGCGAAAGCTCGTAAGCCTGCAACCTGGTTTCCACGCGGGAGCCGGGACTATCTTCATCGCCCGGATAAATCCGGACAGTTGCGAGGTAGTACCGGCTGCCAGGGAAGAGAATCCCGTTGCGGAACAGGAAATCGTCAGTCAGCCGGCGGGTCAGGAGGAAGGGACACTGGTTATCGGCGACGAATTGAGCCTGGTGGCTTATCCCAATCCCTTCCAGCGATCGACGACGCTCCGCTTTTGGCTGCCGGCTGCCGGCCGCGTCCGGCTGGAGGTATTTAACCTGCAAGGGCTGCGCATACGCACCATACACGCCGGCGTGCACCTGGAAAGCGGGTATCATGAGTTCCGGCTTCCCTCCGGCGAGCTACCGGCCGGCATCTACTTAACCCGGCTCCAGACGGCTGGCCAGGTGCTGACGGTCCGGTTGGTTTGCAGTAGATAGGGGCAGTAATAACCGGAAAAACCGGGCAAATGCGCATATACGTTAAGCCATTGCGCATATATGTTAAGGCACTTTTCCCATCTCTTCACAACTTCGCAGGGAAACTTTTTTACGAAGATGATTGGGATTGCGAAAGCATGTACCTAAGAAGCGGCCTTACGTAAGTCCCTGCAAAAATTAGTGATCGATGAGAGCTTTTATCCTGTTCTGTTTGCTGTACCTGATGACGGGAGGCGTGTTTTCGAAAGCCTTCGGCCAGGCTGAAGTGACCCTGAAATGCAATGAGACCCTAACCATTGCCAACTTAACTTACAAAGATCTGATCATCCCCGAAGGGGTGGATAGTATCCGCATCGAGCTGAGAGGCGCCGACGGTGGCGATGCCGTCAAATCCGGTAAGTCCTGCGGCAGCCGTGGGCACGGCGGCACAGGGGCTACAGTGAAAGCCACTTTTGCCGTGGGGATGGATAGCGGCCAGTTGCAAGCCGGGGGCAGGCTGCGGGTGTTTGTGGGCCAGAAAGGGACGTCAAAACTGCAGGATGCTTGCTTATCGTTGGACAACGTAGCGGGAGGCGGTGGCGGTTCCAGCGCCGTGCTGTATTTACCACCCAATGCGGATCCCCTGGGCGTGAGCTGGCACATGTTAGGCGTAGCCGGGGCCGGCGGCGGAGCCCAATGGACGATTTATGGTTATGGAGCTGGAGAAGAAGGAAAAGCGGAAGATGAAGCTCTCGGTTCTGCCGAGGAAGGAGATTGCGGTGACTCCAATTTGAATGGCTCAGAGGCAACTTATATTTACGGCGGTGGGGGATACAGGTGCTTTGATCCCCCCGCGAACGGCGTGGGTGGTAGCATGGTCCTGGAAGTTGATGGTATCCGTAGAGTCCGATTGAGAACTAATACCGAAGCATTAAATACCGGTGGACAGTCAGGGGTTAACGGAGGAGACGGTTTTACCGGCGGCGGCGCCTCAGCAGGCCTTCTCGCTTCTCCTGGTGGTGGCGGTGGATTTTCCGGGGGGAATTCCGCTGAGGGTGGCACCAGCTACCTTACAGAGCAGTTCGCGGTAGCGAATTCAGTGAAGACCGACGGCGTCTATAGGGGCGGGCAAGAACGGAACGGGGAAGTAAGTATCCGGACCTATGCAAATGCAGCAACAACGGCCGTGTGTCAGGACATCAACCTGCAACCGGATGCCAATGGAGATTATGTGATCACTCCGTCCGATATCGATGGGGGTTCTCTGGCCGAGTGCAACTTGCCGATCACGCTTACTTTTCTGGACGGCGACCTAGTGAAAATACTGGATTGTACTCAGCTTGTGCAAACGCTTTCACTGGTGGTCAGCAGCTCAACCGGACAGTCGGATAACTGCTCGGCTACGGTTACCCTGGTCGACAATCAGCCCCCCACGCTGACCTGCCAAAATCCGGTGATTGCTTTGAATAAGGAAGGGAATGCCGTATTGACTACCAGCGATGTCAGCAGTACCATATCCGACAATTGCGGCGTCAAGACCCTTTCACTCAGCCGGACGAATTTCGATTGCAGTGACCTGGGAACCACAACCGGCCTAAGCCTTTCGGCGGAAGACTACCATGGCAACATCAACACCTGTACGTTCAATGTTACCGTGGTCGATGAGCTGCCACCGATCCCGATCGCGCCGCTCGATACGATCTTTTTCAACTGTACAGGCTCCTTGGGTAATAATCCGCCGATCGCCTTTGACAATTGCAGCGGAACCGTAACCGGCACCACCAGCGATGCGCTAACCTTCTCCGCACCGGGCGTCTATCCCATCAACTGGTCCTTTGACGACGGCAATGGCAACACCAGTATCGTCACCGAGATCGTGGTGGTCGAACTCAACACCATTTACGTCGATCAGGATGCACCGCCGGGTGGTGACGGCAGTTCCTGGGCCACTGCTTTCAAAGACGTGGACCAGGCGATGGACTTCCTGTCGGTAACTTGCGGTGACTACTATCCGGAGATCTGGGTGGCCGAAGGGGTGTATTATCCGGTCGATCAGGTGCCCGACCCGGCCACTCCAGACTATGACCCCCGCTCCAAGACTTTTTACCTCGGCCGGAACGGCCTCAAGCTCTACGGCGGCTTCAACGGTACGGAGACCCGGCGTTCCCAGCGGGACCCGGATCAGTATGTGACCATTCTGGACGGGGATATCGGTGTGCAGGGTGACGCTTCGGATAACGCCTACCATATTTTCTACATGGACGGAGCCTCCACGGCCGGCGTGCTGATCACCTCCACCATTATTGACGGATTCACCATTCGCAACGGGAATGCGAACGGCGCGATCAGCAGTGGCGGAGCCATGTATATCGACGGCACTACCCTGAATGCTCCCCGGCCCATTATCGAAAATTGCCGGTTTATTGCCAATAGCGGTACATTTGGCGGCGCAGTTTATCTGTCAGGGGTCGGTTCCGAAGTACGTCCGGAATTCCGCCACTGTACGTTCAGTCAGAACACCGCCGTTGTTGTCGGCGCTGCGATCTACAGCAACGGGCAAGCCGGTATCGCTGCTCCCATCATTCAGGATTGTATCTTTGAACAGAACACGGCCGGGAGTACCGCAGGCGCCATCTATTTTGATGAGGATGATGAGGGGATCAATCCTGAAGAAACCTCCGGCACGGTGATCAATTGCCGGTTCGATCAGAACAGCCCGAGCCATATTGGTTTTGACGATGGTTACCTGGGGTCAGAACCGGTTTTGATCAACTGTACCTTCACGGGCGCTGCTGTCCGGGCCGTACAGATCGATTTTTGGGATACCGGTCAGCGACCGATGTTCTTCTACAACTGCATCTTCTGGGATAATAATGAACTGACGGACAACCCGGCGGGCATGAGTATTCAGAACAGCATTACCGGCAACGATACTACCTTCGCCGGCAATAACAACAACTTTAATCTGGACCCCTTATTCGCCGACCCGACCAACGGAGATTTCGGGCTCACCGACGTTTCCCCGGCCCTTAATGTCGGGAACAACGTTTACGTGACCAACGTCTCCACCGACCTGGCCGGTCAACCACGGATCAAGCAGGGCATTGTGGACCTGGGGGCCTACGAATACCAATACGCCCCCGGACCGATCATTTATGTGGATAAAAGCGCCGTTTCCGGCAACAATACAGGTGTCTCCTGGGCTAGTGCTTTCCTGGATCTCCAGGACGCCATCGATGCGTTCAAGGCTACGGAGAATACCCAGATCTGGGTAGCGGCCGGAACCTACTATCCCACGCAGGAATATGACGCCGACAACAGTGGCGGAAGCGATTCCCGGGAGCGGACTTTCTATTTCAATAAGGACGGTATAAAAATGTACGGCGGCTTTGCCGGAACGGAAACGCTACTTGCACAGCGCGATCCTGCGCTGAACCCCACCGTACTCAGTGGAGATATCGGCACCCCGGGCGACAGCACCGACAATGCGTATCACGTACTCTGGCTGGACGGTACGGCCATTTCCATTACCGACTCCACCCTCCTGGACGGATTTACCATTCAGGGCGGCATGGCCGACGGAAGGGCGCTGCACCGATTAGGCGGTGGCGTATACCTGAACGCTTTTGGCGGTACGGTCAATCCCCGTATCATGAATTGCAATCTGGTGAACAATTATGCCCTGAGTGGCGGAGCCGCCCTGTTTGCCGACGCCAGCAGCGGGAAGATCAGCTCCGTCTGGCAGGATTGCGTCTTTAAGGACAATAGCTCACCGGCAAACGGTGCGATCTATCTGCTCGGCGAAGACGGCAATCTGATCCCCGAGTTCATCAATGGCCTGTTCCTGAATAACGGATGGAGTCATATAACCTACGACGACGGTGCTTCCGGCGCTCCTAACTTTACGAACTGCACTTTTGCCGGTGTGAACAGCATGGCCATTCAGGTTGATTTTTTTGATTCCGGACTGGGCCTCATGAAGCTGTCGAACTGTATTCTTTGGAACAATAATCAGTTGACGAATAATGCGGCAGCCCTTTACATTCAAAACTCCCTGACGGGCGATGATGGCGGCGCTGATTTTACCGGTGTGAACGGCAATATCCAGCTTGACCCGCTCTTCGCTGATTACGCCGCCGGAGACCTGAGTCTGGAAGCTTGTTCGCCGGCGATCAATATAGGTCTTAACAAGGCTATAGTAGGCATAAGCACGGACCTGGCCGGCAACGCCCGGGTGGTGGACGGCACCGTCGATGCGGGCGCCTACGAATTTCAGGATATCGCTCTTAGCAATCAGGGCTCCGGGATCGTTTACGTGGATATCAACGCTAACGGGAACAACGATGGTTCCGACTGGGGCAATGCCTTCACCTCTTTGCAGGACGCCCTTACGCTGACCGGGGCCTGTAGCCAGGCCTCGGAAATATGGGTGGCGGCAGGAACCTACCTGCCCACTCAGGAATTTGATGCCGACGGCAGCGGCGGCAGCGATCCGAGGGAAGCGACCTTTTACATCAATCGCGACGGTATCCAGCTCTACGGTGGTTTTGCGGGCACCGAGGATGCGCGGGATCAGAGAGCGCCGGCCGCGAATACCACCATCCTGAGCGGAGATATCGGCAATCCCGGGGATAGCAACGATAATGCTTTCCACGTGCTGCTGATCGACGGCAGTAGCGGGGCCATCACCGCCAATACCGTGGTGGATGGTTTCACCATTACTGCAGGCCTCGCCGACGGTAGTCTCGCTAACAATTCCGGTAGTGGAGTCTATCTGAAAGGAGGAATCAGTAATGACCCCCTGTTTAGCAATTGCCGCTTCACGGCGAATACGGCCGGCGGGGCCATCTACCTCTCCGGCAATACCGGCCAGATTGCTCCGGCCTTTTTCAACTGCCTGTTCACCTCTAGCGGGAACGCTCATATCCGCTATGATGACGGCCTTACCGGTGCACCGGCATTCACCAATTGCACCTTCTGGGGAGCCTCCGCCCTGGCCGTCGATATCGAATCCTTTGATTCCGGAATGATCCCGTTGACTTTTGCCAATTGCATTCTCTGGAATAATAACCTGCTCACCAATAACCTTTCGGCCATCGGGATCCAAAACTCCATCGTTGGTGATGATAATTCCGATTCTTTCGCGGGCAGCAACGGCAATATCGATCAGGATCCGCTGTTCACGGCTGCCCTTAACGGAAATTTCCAACTGGAAGTCTGTTCACCGGCCATCGATCTGGGGGATAATAGCGCCCTTGGCAACCTCGGTACGGATCTGGGGGGTAATCTGCGGATCGTCAATAACACGGTGGATGCCGGTGCTTATGAGGCACAGACCACCTCCTTTGATCAGGCCTATCCGGTTATCTACGTT
>JAGQXH010000169.1 GCA_020436695.1 Lewinella sp.
CCTCTGGCTCCAAACATAGTCCAGGCGCTGACCGAAGCTCTGGACGTACAATGGAAAGGCACACATCAGCTGGCAGTACGTGATACGGTCCCCCCTGTAGATAAAGAGCTGCAATCAAAAATGGATGCTTTGCAAAAAGAAATGGATGTGCTGCAAAAGGAGATGATGAACAGTCCGGAAATGCAGCAGATCCAGGAGTTGACCAAGAAATACGAATTGGAGATGAGAGCTATGGAGAAAAAAATGATGACAGAGCACAGCTCATATGAGCAATTGATGAAGGACCGGGAGAAGATAATGCGCGAACTGGAGGTAAAGCACCAGAAACTTTGGGAAAGCGAGCCTTTCAGCAAGATGCAGGAAGAGATGATAAAAATGTCCGAAAAGGTTCAACGCCAGACGGAAGAGATCGCCCGAAAGTATGAAAACAATCCTGAACTGATGGAGCAGAAGATGGATTCGTTAAGTATGATCCTGGATAAAAGGCAGGCGGCTTTCGAAAAAGAGTATAGTGCAGCCATGGAGGCGATCGAAAAAGAAATGGACGCTTTCGATAATTCCCCGGAAATGAAAGCTCTGGAAGAGAAAATGGAAGCGATGGACAATGAAATGGAAAAGTTGATGGAGCAAAAAATGCAGCCGCTGGAAGAAAAAATGGAAGTGCTCCAGGAGCAATTGGAGCAGCGTTTTGAGCAGCGCATGGAGCAACTGGCTGAACAAATGGAAAAATTACACCATCTGCGGATGAAGCGGTTTGAACGGAAGGAAGAGTAATTGTCTGATAGAGAATGTTCCTGTGTTCATGTTTTGATGTGCTCACGAGTTAAGTAAGTTGCTGAAAATTAGCATTTTACTCACGGTGCAACAAGAAGGAGACACAGTTAATTGGACACTCCCGCCTGATACTATAATTGATGTTCCAATGTATAAACTGCTACCCCTTTTCCGATCGTTGGGTTGAAAAAGGGGTAGCAGTTTATAACTCATATGACTTTGCTATCTAATCGTCCTCATTATAAGCCTCTGTCGGAATGAATTCCCAAAGATCATCCAATCGGATGCTGCTGTTCCTTCCGGTAGTAACAAAGCACCGACCGTTTACTGTAAAGCCGACGGCATCCTGGCGGGAAGTACCTTCAAATTCCGTTCGCTCCATCCAACTGTCCTGAGTAGGCAGATATTCCCAAACGGTGCTGATATTGGAACCGTTATTTCCGGTTGTAATGTAGCCCATGCCATTTAGGGTGAAGGCAACGGCACCCTGACGGGCTATGGTGTAATCATCATCTTCATCGATATCAAGTTTACGGGTCCAGTTGGTAGCGGCGGGATCGTATTCCCAGAATTCAAAGACGGAGGCTCCGTTGTTCTGACCGGTACCCACATAGGCCTTATCGTCGATGGTAAAGGCAATTCCGTTCTGCACCTTGCTGCCGCCCAGGCTTACGATCTGTGTCCATTGCAGTGTAGCCGGATCGTAGGCATAAAAATCCTTGAGCCAGTTATTATCGAAGCCGGTACCGACGTAACCAAGTCCCTGTAACTCAAAAGCCACCGCATTGTAGCGGGCAGTGCCGGGAAAATCGCTGATCTGCGTCCACTGTTGCCCTGCCGCTGCGTCGGGATCAAACTCCCAGAAGTCTTTCAGTTCCTGGTCCAGTTCGCTATTGTAGCCCGTACCCACATACCCTTTACCGTCAATAGCGAAGGCTACTGCCGCCCGGCGGGCAAGCCCGGGAAAAGTATCTTTGCGGGTCCAGAAATCCTGTTCCGGATCGTATTGCCAGAAATCTTTCAGGTCATCATCTCCATCAAAACCAAGCCCCACAAAGGCCAGATTACCTATGGTAAATGATACGGCATTTGACCGTGGAACTCCCTCGAAATCAGACCGGCGGATCCAGTTCCCGATCAGATCAGAATCGTCATCATCCTGGCAGGCAGGGAGCAGTATTATGCCGCAGGCTATAGCTAAAAAGAATAAAAGATTTTTCATAAAAATTTTTTTGAGTGATTTGATCCAGTTTGCCGGAAACACTGGTAGTAAGCAACTCGGCCGTTTTGCTTGTTGAGTTTACCAGATATTCCGCACCGGTAAATTATTTTAGAGATAGCAAGGTGATCAGTAGTTCCATGGGGGCGGAAGCATGCTGGTCATTGCCCATTTTGATCTTATCCATAGAAACATCGTAAGCTTCTTCACGAAAGGTGAGCAGAAGGCCCATGTCTGTGTTCTCTGCACTTTTGAATTGTAGTTCTACAAAGTCCCGAATATCGATCAGGTAATAAATATCCCGGCCGAATTCAGGGTCCGTATACAGATAGGCGGGATAGGTGTTCTGGGCAGTAGCTGCATTATCCTCATCCACCCAATATACTTCAAGGGTTTGGGGCAGTTCGAATTGCTCCGAAGCGTCATCCAGTACAGGACGGATCTTCAATTGCGCATCGGCAATCAGGGCATCCGGACTCGATTCCAGCAAAGAGCGGATGTAGGGGAGGTCTATGCGTGCCTGCAGCCCGGTGCCTCCCTGCAATCCTGCCAGATTGCCACTATTGCGGCTATTGAGTTGGGTATATTGACCGCTTGCCAGGGGCGAAAGTAAGGTTCCGCTCCGGTCTCCCTGGATGCGGTTAAAAAGAATGTCCTCGCCGGAAGGATCACAGGAGAAAGTGATCGTCAGGGGGTCAGCGGTCAGATCGGTCAGATCCCGGTAATAGAGCCGTAATTGAGGCGTGGTTGCAAAGCCAAGTACGGCAGCATTCTGGGTGGTGTCCGGTAGAACTACCAGGCCTTTGAAATAGGATCTGAATTCCGCGTCACTTTCCATGATCGCATCTGCGTCGCGGATCTTCTCAAACAGATCCAGTCCAAGTTGGTCGGACAGGCGGATCTCAATTTCACCTTCAGAACCGGGCCTTGGCCGAAAACGTAGTGTTCCAAGGGAAATTTCCCGGTAGGAGAAGGAGCTATTGTTGTACAGCGAATAATCATCGATCACTTCCATGTCTTCGCGCAGGCGATGTACTGATATCGTTTGCCATAGGCTGGTATCGAAAGCCGAATAGCCATCGTAAGTTAGTACCAGTGTGAGGGAATCAAAGGCCGTGGTGCTTTTTTCCGGCCGGCCATTATTCCATGTATCCAGCCCGACCTCAAAAAAAGGGGCTGCCAGGGCTTTCCCCAGCAGCTTATCCCTATGAAAGCCGAGTAATAAACGATCCGGTTTGTAGGTGTCAATACTGTCAATGAGTATGGTGGATACCCGAAGACTTACCGTGTCGATCACCTCTAGTTCAAAAGACTCATCCGTAAAAAGGTCAGTGCCCACAAAGGACGGATCGGTACAGGCGCTAACGATCAGCGTAATACCGACGGATAGCTGGACGATCCATTTTTTGACGTAATCGGGAATTAAATTCATTAGTTGTTTTTTGCTAAGGGATCGACTCCGGAGAGTGGGAGTTGGTCAGGTGTTGGGTAAGCCCGGGATAATTCAACTAACGGCATATTTTTTTCAATGAATACCCTTTTTCTCTCCAATCCGACCGAAAAAACCTGCTTCGTAGAATTTTTCATCCCGTTCATGATCCTGTACATGACATTGGTTGAATGGTTGATGGGGGAAACAAACGCAAAAAAGAAGGAAGGACTCCTTAAACCAACAGATCATAAATGGGCTTTACGAAAATTTGAGGATATGCAAAAGATCATTACTACGATCATCCTGTCACTGGGGATACTAACCGGCCTGAGTGCTCAGGTATCTCTGGAGAATGGAGATATTACTATATACGGAGGAAGCGGCGGTTCGCCCTATTCTGCCTTTGGGATCGGCGACCTGTTGCCAACCGGCTTTGGGTTGCAGGAAGCTTTTTCCGGCACCGGTATCGGAATGGCCAATGCCTATTTTGTGAATAATACGAACCCGGCATCGCTCACCAGCATTGAAAGGCCGATCAGTATGATCTTTGATCTTGGCCTGAATTTCGGGATGACGCAAACCCGGGCAGAGGAAAGTGCGCCTTACCAACCGGACGGTAGTCTCACTAACTTCAACTTATGGTTCCGGATCAGCCGGCTCTGGAGCAGCAATCTTGGGCTACAGGCCTACAGCAAGGTGGGCTACAATATCGTTGACGAACGGTACAATCCCAGTGCCGGCGGTGATTACAGTATGGTCTATACGGGCAAGGGAGGCGTCAATCGCATTTACTGGGGCAATGCCTGGCAGATAACGCCTCACCTTAGTGTGGGAGGGAATCTGAATCTATTGTTCGGTACCATTGAGGACGCACAGACCTTCTTATCGGATAATTCCCTGAGCGGATTTACGATAAAGTCTGAAAATCACCTGTTAGGAGTGGGCTGGGATGCCGGTTTGCAGTACCGCATCCCGATGGGGAAGAAAAATCTGGTACTCGGACTGATCTATGCAAACCCGATCAATTTGTCTTCCGAGAAAACCAGTCAATTACTGGCGGTGCAGGATACGCTGGAGCAGGTGTCGATCTGGGACGAAGCCTTTCGGATCCCGAAAAAACTGGGAGTAGGCTTCTCCTTCAAGGCTTCCGAACGCCTGAACCTGGCCGCAGACTACACGGTGCAACCCTGGTCGGAAGGCCGACTGAATGAAGACCTGAGCCTGTATAATACCCGGGCCTTTTCTGTTGGCGTGGAATTTATACCGAACTACGACAAATACTACGGCTACTACCAGCAAACCCTGGTACGGGCCGGCTTTCGGGTGCAGGATGCGTATCTGGAAGTGGATGGCCGTCAGGCTAAACAGTGGCAGGCCAGCCTGGGGATCGGACTGCCCTTCAACCGATACCGGAACCACCTGAACCTGACTTACACCTATATGCAGCGGGGAACGTCCAGTCTGCTGGAAACCCGGCATCAGTTGGGCCTGAATATCAGTTTGCGGGATGTTTGGTTTGTGCGGACTAAGATCCGGTAGACTGGCGACATCTGCTAATTATCATTCCGGGACACCAACACCTCCGCCAGCGCACTGCCGTCAAACTGATCCTGCCCCACACTCAACCGCATTAGTGCAGCCAGTGTAGGCGCAATGTCCACCGTCGCGATCCTGCGGTCAACACGGCGGGCCGGCATACCGAAGCCGTAGAAAACGACCGGTACGTGGTTGTCATAGTCATAAGGCGAACCGTGGCTGGAACCGCCCGGAGCATAATCTACGAGATAATTTTCTTTGTAGCGCAGTTTGATGTCGTGCCCCCGGCCGGGATAAGTGGAACGACGATAGAGTTCGAGATAAGGACGGTTGGGATTGGGCGTCTGCAATTCTTCGTAGGTGAAAGCATCTTCTACGAAATACATTTTTTTCAGCCCCTCCGCGATCTTTTGCCGCAATTGCGCCTCACTCATGCCATTGCCTTTTGCTTCTTCATAATTGAGGCTTACCCCCGTATAGTTGGCGGTGTGGATGATGGAAGAGCTTAGGCCCAATTCTTTTTGCATATTCCTATCAAACTGCTCCATGATCTCCCGGAACTTATTTACTGTGATGCGCTTGGCATCCACCCCTCTGGCGGCTGCCAACTCAGGCATGGTAACAACGCCGTGGTCGGCACTCAACACTACCAGATAGTTATCCTGACCTACTCGCTCGTCCAGGAAAGAGAAGAATTCCTCCAGATAGTCGTCCAGTCGGAGATAGTAATCCATGATCTCCTGACTGTCAGGGCCAAAGTGATGGCCAATAGCATCAGCCGTTGAGCAACTGATGGCCAGAAGATCGGGGATCTCATCGGCGCCGAGTTGGTTATGGATCACCAGTTGCCGGGCAAACTGGAGGGTCAGTTCGTCTCCAAAAGGTGTTGTCCACAACATTTCCCGTTCGCGGGTTTCGGGGCGAACGAAGCCCGCCATTCTGGTTTTGGTATGCGGAAATTCCGGAAGGAAACGTACATTTTCGAAGATCACATCATCCGGACCGGCCAGGCGTTCATAGGCCGAATCATCTTTCAGCTTTTTGTACCAGCCGTGTTCGATCTCGTCTTTCATCAATACGCGCCCGACGATCTCATTGGCCCACTGAGGATAGCGGTTGCCGTAGTATGAAGAAGAGATGAAGCGGCTGGCGATATCATTGAACCAGAAGGCCTGGTCCGGGTGCTGGCCGGCCATCAATATAGCAGAACGATCCTTGAACGCCACTCCGTATACCTTACTCTGGCGGTTATCCTTTTTCATCCAGTCGCCGATAGCCGGTACTTTCAGGTTGTTCGGCGAATGGCTGGGAGCTGCCTGATCAACACCTACTATTTTTACGCTAGGATCATCCACCGCATATTCCATCTCCTGCGTTTTCCGGTTAAAAAAATCGTTGGCAATGATGCCGTGATGCATCGGGAAGCGGCCGGTGGAGAGAGTGGCGTGTCCGGCGGCAGTCAATGTGACGCCGTGTTCGTGATGGGCATTATCAAAAAATAGTCCCTGATCACGTAGCCGCTTCAGGCCACCGGTATAAAATTCGGAAAAGCGATCCAGGTAGGATGCCCGCATCTGGTCTACCGACAGGAAGACGATTAATCGGGGAGATTCCATCTGTTTGTTGGCCAAACCAAAAGGTTCATCGTAGTTTGCAGGGGCCGGTACTGCTTTTCTCCCACAGGAAAGGAGGAAGATGATGCACAGCAGTATTGTCAATTTTGGATGTTGGATTCTCTTATCCATGTATTCACAGCTTTTTATTCGAAGTTTCCGAATTTTATATGCAAAATTGTTGTCGGGAATGAGCAGCTTCTGTTAATTTTTCCCGTTCTAAATATACTCAACAAACAATAAAAGCATGAATCGTCTATTCTTACTTTTAGTGTTGCTGGTGGGCCTGTCCTGCAAAAGCAATAAGGTCAAACAGCCCTCTACTTACAGCACCGCCATCGAACAGGCCCGCAAACTGGTGCAGGAGACCAGCCGGGATGAACACTTCCCGGGCATTGCAGTGGCCGTATCGGTTAAAGGGGAATTGGTGTGGTCGGAAGGATTTGGTTACGCGGATATCGCCCAGCGAATTCCGGTCGATCCGGCCAGACATCTCTTCCGTATAGGGAGCATATCTAAATCATTAACGGCAAGTGGACTGGCTAAATTATACGAGGAGGGAAAAGTAGACCTGGATGCACCAATTCAGACGTATGTACCGTCTTTTCCGGAGAAAGAATGGCCGATCACGCTGCGACAACTGGGCGGGCATCTGGCCGGTATTCGGCATTATCAGGGCAATGAATTCCTGAATGACAAAAAATACGAAACGGTACTGGAAGGGCTGGATATTTTTAAGAACGATCCGCTGTTGCACGAGCCGGGCAGCAAATATGCCTACAGCAGCTACGGCTGGAACCTGATCAGTGCGGCCATGGAGAACATCTCCGGACAGCATTTTCTCAAATACATGGAACATACCGTTTTTAAGCCCCTGAAGCTGAATCATACCATTCCGGACCACGCGGATGAACCTATAAAGGAGCGGGTGAAATTCTATGAACTGAATGGCACGATGCTCGATCTTTCTCCCTACGTCGACAACAGCTATAAGTGGGCTGGTGGCGGATTCCTTTCTACCGCCGAAGATATGATCCGATTTGGGAATGCTCATTTGCATCCGGGCTTTCTGAACGAAGAAACCTGGAAGCTGTTCACGACCAGTCAGGTGGACAATAGCGGTAAAAAGACCAATTACGGCATTGGCTGGCGGAGCGGCGAAGATAATAAAGGCCGCCCGTGGTTTGGCCATAGTGGCGGCTCGGTCGGCGGTACCAGCTATTTGCTGCTGTATCCGGATCAGGATATTGTGGTAGTCACCTTGGTTAACCTGAGCAGTGCCAAGCTGAATAATCTGCCTTTTAGGATAGCGAATCAGTTTTTATCGAATGAATAATTTTTAGTCGGCAGTCGGTAGACAATGAGTAGGTGCCAAAATTGAAGTAAGTCAACAAATTTACAAGATCAAAGCCCTTATTATTCATTAATCCGGGGCAGTTCTATCTTCTTTAGCGCTTGCTTAACCGACTGCCGACTGCCGACTGCCGACTGCCGACTGTCGACTGTCTCCAACCATTATTCCGAAATACTGATCAACAGAAAATCAAACTGATGCTGCTGACCATGCGGAGCATAGGCTCTGTCTTGCAGATAACTGTAGCGTACCCCCAGATCAACTTCCAGCAGGCGTAGGAAGCGTACATCAAAACGGAGTTCGGCTCCATAGGAGCGAAAGACCTGATCCTGGTCAAACTCCAGTATGCCATAATCGGCAAATGCGTTGAGCTTGATCCGTTTGATAAAAGCCAGAGGGCCGATCGCCAGATCGGGATAGGCCAGCGGAAGGGTATAGTTCAGGCCGAGGCGGGCAGCCTCGTTTGCCGAAAAAGCGCCATACCCACGCGGATAGATGAAGAAGTTTGAAAAGCGATAGTTATCCAGCTCATCCATTCGCTGGTATCCGAGATTTACGAAAAAGCCATGGTTGCGGGTAAAGCCCGGGAAAAAGAAATCACCGCGGGTTACAAAATTGTAGCCGGTGAAGGGACCTCCGCCCAGTAATGCCCGAAACCGGGTATCGGTAGTAAAACCCCAGTGTGGTGCCATATGCTGTAATGCCTGCCGGCGATACCATCGCCAGCGCACCCGCAGATCGATCGCATTGAGGTCCGTTTCGGCCAGCGGATCCAGAAAGAGGTCCTGTAAAGCGCTAATATCCTGGGGTGTTACTTTGATCAGGGTGTCGATGTATTTATCGGGATTATCCAGATTGCCCATCGGATTGACGTGGAAACGATCAAAGCGGGTGATTAGATCCAGGCGATGTATAGCGTTGCCTTTAGTGAAATTGAGTGGTATTTCTACCCCGGCGGTAATTTTATCTTCTGTCCATTCTTCCACGTAGGATGCTGCCCGGATGGTAGAATCTCCAACCGGTTGGTAATTCAGGAAGCGTGCCGCGCGGTTAAGGCGACCATAACCCAGGGTGATCACGGGGAAAAGCTCCGCGTAACGTAGGTTGCTATTGAAACTCCATTGATCTTCATTCAGATTATAATAGGCCCCGGCATCAATGGAGAGGGTTCCCAATTTATTATCAGAAAGAATACTGACACCCACTTCCGGTGGATCAAGTTGGGGAAGCCAGGAGTGAAAGTTGATCAGCCCACTGAGTTTGTTGAATTTTTTAACCGGGAAGGTTTCGTTGGGAAGATTATTGATGATCGTTCCTCCCTCCTGGTGCGCGAGTATTTCTGCATAGGTGGGTAGTTGATCCGCAGGTGCAGGAATGGAAAATACTTTCCAACTTTTAGGGTCAAGAGGAAGCTTAAAAACGTCAAAGCCATTGGTCCGAAAGGCACTGTAGGCCAGCATGGTACCGTCGGGAGAAATGGCCGGCTGAAAGGCACCGATCGGATCGTCAGTGATCTGATAGATAGCACCTCCCGTTCGGGATACAGCATAGATCTGGTTAACACCGGTATATCCGGCCGCAAAGTATACCCAGTCGTTCGCCGGATCGGGGTGACTGACCTGATCGGATGTAGCCGGTGTCAGAGCGGTGACGCTTCCGCTGGCGGGACTGATCTCGAAAAGAGCCTGTGTTTCGTTCTTCTGCCCCACAGCAATGATGGCGCTGCCGTCGGGCGTCCAGCGCGGCAATTGGAAAAAATAGGCTTCCGGATTAGGGATCTCCTGGATGAGTGCTCCATTTGCCGCATCCAGGATGACAAGCCGACAGGTACCGTTTTCCGGCATTTCAACCGCTACTATACGGTCGCCCTGCTGAGTAATGGCAGGTGAAAAATACCGGGAAGCCTGACTGAGTGTATATCGTTTATCCGTATTCAGATTGTAGCTTCTGATCACGGAAAAAGTGCGATTGGCCCGCCGTATGTCAAAACCGATCTCGGCCCAAACCAGCCGGTTCCCGCCTTCGGAGAGGGTGGTTTCCGGGGCAGAGAAGAGGATACCCGAATGGGTCAGTTTTTCTTCCGTTCCGTTCGAACTTAGCCGGTAGTACATAGGCAGCAGGTTATATCCCCTTTTTTCCACGACCAGATCTTCATTGTTCAACCAGCGTGGATTGGAGTAGTGGGTCACCGTTTTTTTGGACTGTCTGTTGACAGGAAGTATGGTATTTGCGGTGCTCCGCGACCCGGACTCGGACCATTGTTCTGTCAGGTCAGAATACATTTCCTGGTAAAGCGCTTTTGTATTCAGACCGGTTTGCTTTTTCAGTGATTTGCTGAAGGGAAAGAACAGCCCCTTGTAGCGCACCGCGTCTTCTTCCACACCACGCCATAAACGTTCTCCGTATTTGGTACGGCCGTATCCCACCATGAAATAGCCCAGGCTGTACCAGTCGGGCACAAAATCCTGCATGGAGCCCGCTCCCGCTTTTTCGTAGCCGTAGTTGATGCCGTCCAGTATCAGAGAGCGTTGTTCCATGGTAAAAGCGGGCAGTCGCCCCCGGCCGGAGCGGGTCAGGGCCGTTTCCTGCACCACCGCATCTCCCTCGAAAAACCACCTGGGCAAGGCTAGGCCGGCAAAGCCACCCCAGGCCCAGGATCCGAAAATGGTACGGGCTACTTGAGTAAGACCACGCCGTGAGTTGCCGAATTGCTTCACATGCTGGTACTCATGAATGGTGAGTTGATCGATCCAGTCGGTACTTATATTAAACTGTGGATCGATCAGATTGAACTCTGATCGGAAAGGTCCGACCGTCACAAAGCCATTGGGCACCACGGGCTGATTCTGCATCAGAATGGTGATCTTATTCATTTTATCTCCGATGGAGGCGTTGTGATGATCCCACAGATAGTGGGTGATATTGGCCGCCCGCTGGGCGTCGGTTTCATTGCCTTCCGGAAAGATGATCTGCACTTTATCGGTATTGATCTGTTCCCACTTCAGCCGCAGTGGGTTGGAGCCGATGGGGTTGGCCGGGATCTGGGCCTGTACTTGCACACTGGAAATGCAGAGAATGAACAGGAAAAGGGTAGAAATTCGCATACATTTGATTTGAGAGGGCTAATTTATTATAAAATCAGTTGCTTTTGTACAGAGAGAATAGGTTTGGACTTTGTCAGGACAAGAAGGAGAGATTTGGAGTCCGTTAGTTAAGAGCCGATGAGTCGTAAGTTTGAGACGGAATTGGAAATAGAAGGTGATGAGCAAAAAATAGAAATAATTATCGCTTCCTGTCCTATTTTGTCTGGGTCGATTGTCATAAGTGTGTTCACGGGAGTGAAGCTTTTGATTGGAGTATGGATTGGCATCGGATTGCCTGGAACGCTGCGTCTCCGGGTAAAACTATGTAAAACAGGATCATGCACCTTAAAGCCGGCACTTCCACCATTTAACCTGTACTCGAAAGAGCACAAAAGATCAAAACCAAAACATCATGGAAGAATTTATGCTAATTTTCCGGCACGAGGACGCCACCGGGCAGGTATCTCCGGAGCAGATGCAACAGTGGATGAAAATGACCATGGACTGGATCGGTGGGATCGCCGCCCAGAACAAATTTGTGGGAAGTAACGGCCTGCCTTTTGATGACGCCCGGGTAGTATGGCCGAATAATGTAGTGACGAACGGCCCGTTCGGTGATATCAAGGAAACCATTGGTGGATACGTGATCGTCAGGGCTGAGTCCGTAGAAGAAGCCGTAGCATTTGCCAAAGGTAGTCCGGTATTGCTGGGGGAAGGAAACAGTGTGGAGGTTAGGAAGATTGCGAAGGGAGGCGAACCCGGGTGAGGCTGGGATTGAGTCGTAAGTCTTCAGTCGGTTAGTCGTAAGTCGATCATGTCTACATTTTAGCACATATTCCCTTTGACTGACGACTAATTGACTGATGACTGACAACTTATGTTACTTATGCACCAGGACAATCTCATACCACATTTATTCCGGACCGAGTTCAGCCGCATAACTGCTGTACTCGGTCATCAATTCGGTATGGCACATATCGAAGCAGCGGAAGATATTGCCAGTGAAGCTTTCGTATCAGCACTGGAAACCTGGCCGCATCGGGGCATTCCCGACAATCCGAGAGCCTGGCTCTACGCCGTGGCAAAAAATAAAGCGCGGAATTATTACCAACGCCGGCATCATTTCACGGAAAAGATCCGCCCACAACTTAAAGAACCCTCAGTAGAAGAGCTGGATCTTGATCTCTCAGAAGATAACATCAGCGACAGTGTACTCAAAATGATGTTTGCCATCTGCCATCCGATCCTGCCGCCGGAGGCCCAGATCAGCCTGTCTTTACGCATCCTCTGTGGTTTTGGGATTGATGAAATTGCCAATGCCCTGCTCGCCAAAAAAGAGACCATCAATAAGCGATTGTTTCGCGCAAAGGAAAAACTGCGTACGGAAAATGTGCTCATTGAATTTCCGGAAACTGCAGCCATCGAGAATCGTCTGGCTGCGGTGATGAAGACGCTGTATCTGTTGTTCAACGAAGGTTATTACTCAGAAAGTCACGACGAGCTCATACGGGAGGACCTTTGC